>DASUIK010000291.1:0-3486 GCA_036279795.1 Burkholderiaceae bacterium
CTGCGTGCCCGGCGGCACCCAGCGCAACTTCGACAGCTACGGCCACAAGGTGGCGCCCATCACCCTGGCCCAGCAACAACTGCTGTGTGACCCGCAGACGAGTGGCGGCCTGCTGGTGGCGGTCACGCCCGAAGGCGAAGCAGAGTTCCTGCGTGTGGCCACCGAGGCGGGCCTGTCGCTCGCCCCGATTGGCGAGCTCGTGGCGCGCTCAACACACGCGGTCGAGGTGCGCTGAACACCACCCAACCTGGGGTTCAGAACACCTCGGTGTCCACCTCACGGTTGGCCTGCTCGTTGTAGCGGTTGCCGGCCACCGTCTTGTTGTTGATCAAGGCCTCCAGACGGGCCATCACATCGGGCGACAAGCGCACGGCGTCGGCACCCAGGTTGTCCAGCAGGTGATCGACCCGCGAGGTGCCGGGAATCGGCAAGATGTGTGGCGCCTTGTGCAGCAGCCACGCGATCGCCAGCTGCGCGGACGAACAACCCACCTCCTGCGCGATGGCCAGGTAGGGTGGCAGCAGGCGCTGGTTGGCGGCAAAGTTGTCGGGCGCAAAACGCGGCATGGTGCGGCGGATGTCTTTGGCATCAAAGGCGCTGGTGTCCAGCGGCCCGCACAAAAAGCCGCGCGCCACCGGGCTGAAGGCTACGAAGGCGGCGCCCAGTTCACGGCAAGCGTCGAGCACCGCGATCTCGGGGTTGCGTGTCCACAGCGAGTACTCGGTCTGCACCGCCGCGATGGGATGCACCGCGTGCGCGCGGCGCAAGGTGTCGGCGGACACCTCGCTCAGCCCGATGCTGCGGATCTTGCCCTCACGCACCAGATCGGCCAGGGCGCCCACGCTGTCTTCCACGGGCACCTGCTTGTCCCAGCGGTGCAGGTAGTAGAGGTCGATGACGTCGGTGCGCAGGCGTTGGAGCGCGGCCTCGCAGTTGGCCTTCAGCGTGGCGGGGCGGCCGTCGATGACACGCACCAGTTGGCCATCGCCCTTGAGGTCGGCACCGAACAGGCCACACTTGCTAGCCAGTGTGAAACGGCTGCGGTGTGCCGACAGGACCTTGCCCACCAGGGTCTCGCTGGCGCCAAAGCCATACAGCGCGGCGGTGTCGAAGTGGGTCACGCCCGCATCCAGCGCGGTCAGCAGCAAGCGTTCGGCATCGGCCACAGGCACCGGCGGGCCGTAGGCATGGCAGATGTTCATGCAGCCCAGACCGATGGCGCTGACAGTGAAGGGGCCGAGTTGTCGTTGTTGCATGGGTTCGCTCCTGGATGAAAAAGCGGCCCCATGCCATCAGGCTTGGGGCCGCCGCGCGTCGATGATAGGCAATCAGGCCAGCTGCTGCTCCAACTGATGCAACACCTGGTAGCAGGGCAGCACCTGGGCCACACTGGCGTTGGGCTCGCGGCCCTCGCGGATGGCGGCGAAGAACTCGCGGTCCTGCAGTTCGATACCGTTCATGCTCACATCCACCTGGCTGACGTCGATCTTCTCTTCCTTGCCATTGACCAGGTCGTCGTAGCGGGCAATGTAGGTGGCCGTGTCGCCGATGTAGCGGAAGAAGGTGCCCAAAGGGCCGTCGTTGTTGAAGGACAGCGACAGCGTGCAGATGGCGCCGTTGGCGGCCTTGAGCTGGATGCTCATGTCCATGGCGATGCCCAGCGTCGGGTGGATGGGGCCTTGCAGGGCGTTGGCCTTCACGATGGGGCTGCCGGCCTGGTAGGCGAACAGGTCCACGGTGTGGGCGGCGTGGTGCCAGAGCAGGTGGTCGGTCCAGCTGCGCGGCTGGCCCAACGCGTTCATGTTGGTGCGGCGAAAGAAGTAGGTCTGCACATCCATCTGCTGGATGTTGAACTCGCCCGCCTGTATCTTCTTGTGCACGTACTGGTGGCTGGGGTTGAAGCGGCGGGTGTGGCCACACATGGCCACCTTGCCGACCTGCTTTTGCAGGGCCACAATTTCTTCGCCCTCGGCCAGGATGTCGCACAGCGGGATCTCGACTTGCACGTGCTTGCCAGCTTCGAGACAAGCCTTGCTCTGTGCCGCGTGCATCTGCGTGGGCGTGCACAGGATGACAGCGTCCACCTCCTTGATGGCCAGGCTGTCGGCCAGGTCGGTGGTCACGTGCTTGATGCCGTACTTGTCGGCCACTTCCTGGGTCTTGGCCAGGTCACGGCTGATCAACGAGACCACTTCGACGTCGGGAATGTTCTTGATGCCGTCCAGGTGCTTGATGCCGAAGGCACCGGCGCCGGCGAGCGCAACTTTGATGGTCATGGAGAGGTCCTCAGACGGTTTCGAGAATGGCGTGGCCCACCGCCGTGTTGCTGGCGGGCACATGGTAGAAGCGGTGTTTGAGCACGGGCTTGGGCCCACCGGCCGCGTCGGCCATGGCGCCACGTGCGATCAGCCACATCACGAGTTCGATGCCCTCGCTGCCGGCCTCGCGCACGTAGTCGATGTGGGACACGGCGGCGCAGGCTTCGGGGTCGTTGATCAGCTTGTCCAGCCAGGCGTTGTCCCATTCGCGGTTGATCAGGCCGGCACGCGGGCCCTGCAGCTGGTGGCTCATGCCGCCGGTGCCCCATATGTGGACGTTGAGGTCTTCGTCAAAGCTTTCGACGGCGCGGCGTATGGCCTTGCCCAGCTCGTAGCAGCGGCGGCCGCTGGGCACGGGGTACTGCACCACGTTGACGGCGAAGGGGATGACCGGGCAGGGCCAAGCGTCCTTGACCGGGTCCTTCTGGCCGAACATCAGCGACAGCGGCACGGTCAGGCCGTGGTCCACCGGCATCTTGTTGACGATGGTGAGGTCGAAGTCCTGCTGAATGACCGACTGCGCGATGTGCGAGGCCAGCTCGGGGTGGCCCATGACCTTGGGCACGGGGCGCGGGCCAAAGCCTTCATCGGCCACCTCGTACTCGGCGGCGGTGCCGATGGCGAAGGTGGGGATCAGGTCCAGGCTGAAGGCGGTGGCGTGGTCGTTGTAGACCAGGAAAATCACATCGGGCGGGTTGTCCTTGACCCACTGCTTGCCGTATTCGTAGCCCGAGAAGACGTTTTGCCAGTAGGGTTCGTGGGTCTTGCCCAGATCGAGTGCGGCGCCGATGGCGGGCACGTGTGAGGTGTAGACGGATGCGGTGATGCGTGCCATGTTCAGGCTCCTTGTGTCTTGCCGGCAGAGCCTTGGGGCTGGCGGTGCGCCTGGGCGTCGCCGTCCTCGCCGATGTAACGGTTGCCCTCTGCGCTGCGGCCGCCCTTGATCATCATGTCGCGGTATTCCTCTTCCGTCATGCCGGTCATGGAGCCCGCCATCTGCTGGAAGCTCTTGCCGTCGGTGGAGCCAATCTTGGCCAGGAAGTAGATGTTGCCGCCCAGGCCAATGCAGCGGTTCAGGTCGCGGGCAAGCACGGCCTGTTTCTGCTCTTCGCTCATGGCCCATTCGTCGAGGTAGGCGCGTTCGTTGGCCTTGAATCGGGCGCGGTTC
>DASUIK010000292.1:0-3371 GCA_036279795.1 Burkholderiaceae bacterium
TCGCGCGCGGGTGCCACGGTGCGCACCAGCAGCGCCGCGCCCGTGGGCACACCCAGCCGCTCGGCGGACCGCACATCCAGCCCAATGTGGCCCGGTGGCACCCAGCTGCCGTCGGCCGCCACGGTCACGGGCACACGCAGACGCTCGCTGCGTCCGCCGTGCACGGCCACCACCTCCAGCGTACCGCCAGCCCCAGCGTCGTCAGGGTGCAGCACACACAGCGGCTCTGGCGTTTGCAGAGGCAGAGACCGCAACGCCATGGGCGGTCGCAGGCCCAGCAACAGCTCCACGAACCGATCCACACCTTCGGCGGGTGTGCCATCGTTGTAGGCGCGCAGCGCGGGCACAGACGGGGGCAACACGTCCGCCTTGCGCGCCAGGCGCTGCAGCACCTGTTCGCTGCTCTCGCGCCCGCGCCCAGCGATGCGCTGCGCCAGCACCTCGTTGGCCGCGGTCACCTCCACCACCACCAGGTGGGGCACGCGACGCGCCAACTCGGCCACCACCCCTCGCGAGCCATTGGCCAGCACATGGCCGCCGGCCCTCACCACGTCGAGCAAGGTGGACGGCAGACCATACGACAGGCCGTGCGCACGCCAGGTGATCAGGAAACCGCCCTGTGCCTCGCGCCGTGCGAAATCCGCTTCGCTGAGGCTGTCGTGGTCTTCGCCCGGCGCCCCCGCCGGCCGGGTGATCACCCGGCGCGCAAAGTGAAAGCGCTGGGCACACACGGCGTGGGCGCGTGCCCCGTCAAGAAGGGTGTCTTTGCCGGCCCCGCTCGGGCCGACCACCAGAACGAACAGACCCATGGGCATATCAGTTTTCCATTCCGCGAAGGCAGCCGCCACGCATGCAACTGTCGAACCGGGGGACACCGCCGGGCCGGCTTCGCCGGACGGCTGGTGTCGCCCCCTGAAGGGGGGATGCGGCCACGCGCAGCGGGCAAGCGACGGGGGTGGGCTGTTTCACTGAGCGTCGTCGAGACCGATGTCGACGGCGGGCGCCGACTGCGTGATCTTGCTGGTGGAGATGTAGTCCACCCCGGTCTCGGCAATCGCGCGAATGGTTTCGAGCCGCACGCCGCCCGACGCCTCCAGCTTCACGCGCCCGGCCACCAGCTCCACCGCGGCCTTCATGTCGGCCAGGGACATGTTGTCCAGCATGATGACATCCACTTCAGTCTCCAGCGCCTGACGCACCTGCTCCAGACGGTCGCACTCCACCTCCAGCTTGGTCAGCACCGGCAGTACCTTGCGGGCACGCGCCACGGCGGCCTGGATGCTGCCGCACACGGCGATGTGGTTGTCCTTGATCATCACGCCGTTGTCCAGGCCCAGGCGGTGGTTGAGCGCACCGCCGCAGGCGGCCGCGTGTTTCTCCAGCGCGCGCAGGCCGGGCGTGGTTTTTCGGGTGTCGAGCAGCCGGGCCTTGGTGCCGGCGATGGCGTCCACGTAGCGCGCGGTTTCGGTGGCGATGCCGCTGAGGCGTTGCACGATGTTGAGCGCAGTGCGCTCGGCGGTCAGCATGCTGCGCGCGGAACCACTCACCTCCAACAGGATGGCGCCTTTTTCCACACGCTGGCCATCGGCCACCAGCACCTTGATGCGCAACGACGGGTCGTAGCGCTGGAACACGCGTGCGGCCACCGCAATGCCCGAGACGGTCATGGGTTCACGCGCGTTCATGTGGAACGACGCTTCTTCTGAAACCTCGATCATGGTCTGGGCGGTGAGGTCGAAAGCGCCGATGTCTTCGGTCAACCAAAGATCGATCAGGCGGTCGGTGGCAAAGGTGTCGTACATGAGATGGCTCCTGGTGAGTGTCAGAGAGAGGGTGAGAGACAGAAAATGGTCGCGGGATTTATGTTTCGGTGGCGAATGATTTCATTATAAAAACCGCACCACAAAAGTCAAAGGAAATTTTTCGTTTACGAAATATATGACCTGTTGCGCACAAAAAAATGCCCGCGTGGCGACGCGGGCATTGACCCAAGGAGCTGCGGACACGTCAGAGGATGTAGCGCGACAAATCCTCGTTGCGGCTGAGCGCACCCAGGCGGGCATCCACGTAGGCCGCGTCCACGTTCACGGTCTGGCCCTGCAGCTTGGTGGCATCGAAACTGACCTCGTCCAGCAAGTGCTCCATCACCGTGGACAGGCGACGCGCGCCGATGTTCTCGGTGCGCTCGTTCACATCAAAGGCGATCTGCGCCAGGCGGGTGATGCCCTCGGGCGTGAACTCCACCTGCACCCCTTCGGTGGCCAGCAGCGCCTGGTACTGGCGCACCAGGCTGGCGTGGGTCTGCGTGAGGATGGCCTCAAAGTCCTGTACCGACAGCGACTGCAACTCCACGCGGATGGGGAAACGCCCTTGCAACTCGGGGATCAGGTCGCTGGGCTTGGCCAGGTGGAACGCCCCGCTGGCGATGAACAGGATGTGGTCGGTCTTGACCATGCCGTACTTGGTCGACACGGTGGTGCCCTCCACCAGCGGCAGCAAGTCGCGCTGCACGCCCTGGCGCGACACCTCACCACCACTGCCTTCGGCGCGCGAGGCCACCTTGTCGATCTCGTCGATGAAGACGATGCCGTTTTGCTCGGCGCTCTCGATGGCCTGTTGCTTGATCTCCTCCTCGTTGACCAGCTTGGCCGCCTCTTCGTCGATCAGCAGGCGGCGCGCTTCGGCGATGGTCAGCTTGCGTGTCTTGCGTTTGCCGCCACCCATCTGGCTGAACATGCCCCGCAGCTGCTCGGCCATCTCCTCCATGCCGGCCGGGCCCATCACCTCCAGCGATGGCGCGGCTTGCGCCAGGTCGATCTCGATCTCCTTGTCGTCCAGCTGGCCTTCGCGCAGCTTCTTGCGAAAGACCTGCCGCGTGGCGTTGTCGGGTGCCGGCGGGTTGACGCCGAAGTCACCCCGAGGCGGCGGCAGCAACACGTCGAGGATGCGGTCTTCGGCCGCGTCTTCGGCGCGCATGCGCTGGCGCTTCATGGCGGTTTCGCGTGTCATCTTCACCGCGCTGTCCACCAGGTCGCGGATGATGGTGTCCACGTCCTTGCCCACATAGCCCACCTCGGTGAACTTGGTGGCCTCGACCTTGATGAAAGGCGCATCGGCCAGCTTGGCCAGGCGGCGCGCGATCTCGGTCTTGCCCACGCCGGTGGGGCCGATCATCAGGATGTTCTTGGGCGTGATCTCGTGGCGCAGCTTCTCGTCCACCTGCTGGCGGCGCCAGCGGTTGCGCAAGGCAATGGCCACAGCGCGTTTGGCACCGGCTTGGCCGATGATGTGGCGGTCGAGTTCGGAAACAATCTCTTGGGGCGTCATGGCGCTCACGAAAGTACCTCGATCGTGTGGTTCATGTTGGTGTA
>DASUIK010000293.1:0-2007 GCA_036279795.1 Burkholderiaceae bacterium
GCCTTTCACAGCAACTTCACCCCGGCGGCGCGCAGCAGGCGGCAGGTGCGGATCAGCGGCAGGCCCACCAGGGCGGTCGGGTCGTCGTTGTCGATGCGCTCCAGCAAGGCAATGCCCAGGCCTTCGCTTTTGGCACTGCCGGCGCAGTCGTACGGTTGCTCGGCGCGCAGGTAGTGTTCGATCTCGTCGTCGCTCAGATCGCGGAAGACCACCTCCACCGCCGCCAGGTCGGATTGTTCGAAGCCGGTTTCGGCGCAGACCACGGCCAGTGCGGTCTGGAAAATCACGGTCTGGCCGCGCATGGCGCGCAGTTGTGCCACGGCGCGCTCGTGGGTGCCGGGCTTGCCCAAGGGCGTGCCGGCCAGGTCGGCCACCTGGTCGCTGCCGATCACCACCGCGTGCGGAAATTTTTGCGCCACGGCACGGGCCTTGGCCAGGGCCAGGCGGCGCGCGATCTGCTCGGGCGTTTCGCCGGGCAGCGGGGTTTCGTCCACCTCGGGCGCGGCCTGTTCAAAGGCAAGCCTCAGGCGGCCCAGCAGCTCGGCGCGGTATTTGGAGGTGGAACCCAGAACGATCGGTCGGCTCATGCGGGATCCCTCACATCGGCCACCACCTTGCTGCCGAAGTCGGCCCGATCCAGGTAGGCCAGCACGCGTGCCGCGGCCGCTTCGGGCGAGGTGAGTTGGCCGCGCTCTTTCATGCCGATGAAGTTGCCCAGGTCGGGGAAGGCGGCGGGGTCGCCGCTGCGCAGTTGCACCTGCATGTCGGTGTCGATCACGCCGGGTGCGAGCGAGACAATGCGTGCGCCGTGCGGCTGTTGGGCTTCTTCGAGCGCCACACATTGTGAGAACATGTCCATACCGGCTTTGGCAGTGCAGTAGGCGGCCTGCGAGGCCATGGCGCGGCGGCCCAGGCCGGAGGAGATATTTAGCACCTTGCGCGGGCCCCGCCAGCCCTGTTGCACCCAACGGCCAGTGACGCGCAGGAACACGCTGGTGAGCGCCAGGGGCGACTCCAGGCCCACGCGCAAGGCGTTGGCCAGATCGTCGGTGGCGATGCCGCCCAAGGGGCTGATGGTGGGGATCACGCCGGCGTTGTTGATCAGCGTGGCACTGTCCAGCTCGTTGGCGTGCAGGCTGCCCAGCCAGCGTTCGAGGCGCTCGGCCGCTTCCTGGCTGTCGGCCAGGTCTTGCGACCACTGTTCCAGGTGCACGCCTTGCGCCTGAGCCAGGGAAGCGAGTTCGTCACTGGTGCGGCGCGAGATGCACAGCAGAGTGTGGCCGGGGCGCAGCAGCTGGCGGGCCATGGCCAGCCCCATGCCGCGCGAGGCGCCGGTGAGAACGAAAAGGTGAGGCGGGGTGGGCAGATTCATGCCTGCCATTGTGCCCAAGCCAGGGCGCGGATCAGCGCAGGCGGGGCAGTTCGATGAAACGCACAGCGGCCGGGCTGGCGGGCAGGAGAATGAAGTCCACCACCGGTTTCATGTCGGCAGTACATGCCACGCCTGGCGCCGCACCCAGGTCTTGCACCTGGTAGGCCACCACCCAGCCTTCGCCTGTGGGGGTGGTTTCACGCTCAGCGCTGGTGATGGTGATGCTGCCGCTGCAACCACCGTACGAGGCCGTGACACCCACCAGCATGTGCTGTTTGAAGTCCACACCTGTCAAAGGCGGGGCAGCTTCTTCGCGCCACTGAATGGCGAGCCAGGTGGCCGCCCAGTCGCTGGTGTTGCGCACCACGTGCTGGCCGTCGTCACCGGTCCAGTCGCTCAGCGGCAGTTCGATGTGGTGCAGGGGCGCGGGCGCCGATGTGACGGTCATCCCTTCCAAGGCTTCGGGCATCTCACCACCGCCTCCGCAGGCCGCAAGCAAGCTGGCCAGCCCCAACGCGATGGTGCCACCTGTGATCCGCGCCACCACCTTTGCCCAAGTACCCATGAAATCGTCCTCCCTGCATTCTTTGTTGTCTGTCTCGGGTTTTCCCTGAGCAGTGGTGCGAAGCTTAAAA
>DASUIK010000294.1:0-3765 GCA_036279795.1 Burkholderiaceae bacterium
CAAGCGGAAGGCCAGCGCTTCGGGGCCAAAGAGCTGCGACAAGGGCATGCCCACCGCACCCAGCTGCAACACCGCCATGTAGGCAACGGCCGTCTCGAACCGCTGGGGCAACACAATGGCCACGCGGTCGCCGCGTTGCACGCCCAGCCCACGCAACAGGTTGGACAAGCGGTTGGCGGCCTCGGCCAGCTCGGCACGGCTGTGGTGGCGAGCCGGGGCGTTGGGACCCTCGGCAATGAGCGCGGTCTCGCGACCCAAAGCGGGTGTGGCGGCCCAGCGGCGGCAGCACACCTCGGCCATATTGAACTGCACGGGCACCTGCCAACGGAAGTTCGCGTGAAGGTGGGCGTAGTGATCGGCAGGTTTGTCTCGGCCTGGACTGCGGGGCATGATGTGTCTCCGTAAGATGGTCAAAATGTACCAAGCCCAACGCCCTTCACGCTCCGAGTTTGTGCCCTTCAGGCACATGCGCTACCACCTGCGCCATTGGGGCCAGCCACAGGCCGGCGTGCCGCCGCTGGTGATGGTGCATGGCTGGATGGACGTGTCGGCGTCTTTCCAGTTTGTGGTGGATGCGCTGCAAGCCGAGCGCTGGATCATCGCCCCCGACTGGCGCGGCTACGGCCTGACCGAGGGCCCACCCACCGACAACTACTGGTTTCCCGACTACCTGGCCGACCTCGACCACATCGTGGACCACTTGGCAGGCGACCAGCCCATCGACCTGCTGGGCCACAGCATGGGCGGCAACGTGGCCATGATGTACGCGGGCGTGCGGCCCGAACGCATCCACCGCCTGATCAACCTGGAGGGTTTTGGCATGCCGGCCACCCGCCCGGCGCAAGCGCCGGGCCGCTACGCGCAGTGGATGGACCAGCTCAAAAGCCTGACGCGCGGCGACCTGGCCTTGACCACCTACGACGATGCCTCGGGCGTGGCGGCGCGGCTCATGAAAACCAACCCACGCCTGAGCGCCGACAAGGCCGAATGGGTGGCCCGGTATTGGGCCGCGCCACAGGCCGATGGGCGCTGGGCGGTGCTGGGTGACGCCGCGCACAAGATCGTGAACGCCCAGCTGTACCGGGTGGACGAAGTTCAGGCCATTTTTCAGCGCATCAGCGCACCGGTGCTGGCGGTGGAGTCCAGCGACAAACACTTCGACGTCTGGTGGAAGGGCCGCTACACCCTGGACGAGTACCACCAGCGGCTGCAAGCCGTGCCCCAGGTCCGCATCGCCCACGTGGCCGACGCTGGCCACATGTTGCACCACGACCAGCCCCAGGCGTTGGCCGCACTCATAGAGGATTTTCTGGCGCCATGACCGTGGGCAGCGCCGCGTGAGAAAATGAGGGGTTTCGCCAGCGCCTCCTGCCCTGGCCGCCCCGAATCTCCTCTCGAAAGTAGCCCCATGGAAGCCGAACGCCTGAACAGCCTCAAGAACCAACTGGCCGACCTCACCGCGCGTGTGGTCGAGCTACGGAGGTACCTTTGACTACGATGCCAAGGCCCTGAAACTCAACGAAGTCAACGCCGCGCTGGAAGACCCCACCGTCTGGGACAACCCCAAACGCGCCCAGGAACTGGGCAAGGAAAAGCGCTCGCTGGAGGGCGTGGTGCTGGTGCTGGACCAACTCACCAGCGAGCTGGCCGACAACACCGAGCTGTTTGAGATGTCCGCCGCCGAAGACGACGAAGCCGGCGTGGCCACCATCGAGGCTGAAGGCGCCAAGCTGCAGGCCGAGGTGGAAAAGCTCGAGTTCCGTCGCATGTTCAACAACCCGGCCGACCCGCTGAACTGCTTTGTGGACATTCAGGCCGGCGCCGGCGGCACCGAGGCCTGCGACTGGGCCAGCATGCTGCTTCGCCAGTACCTGCGCTACGCCGAACGCAAGGGCTTCAAGGCCACGGTGGAAGAAGAAACCCCGGGCGACACCGCCGGCATCAAGAGCGCCACCATCAAAGTGGAGGGCGAATACGCCTTTGGTCTGCTGCGCACCGAAACCGGCGTGCACCGCCTGGTGCGCAAGTCGCCTTTCGACAGCTCGGGCGGGCGCCACACCTCGTTCGCCTCGTTGTTTGTTTACCCCGAGATCGACGACTCGATCGAGATCAACATCAACCCGGCCGACGTGCGCACCGACACCTTCCGCGCCAGCGGCGCCGGTGGCCAGCACATCAACAAAACCGACTCGGCCGTGCGCCTGACGCACATCCCCACCGGCATCGTGGTGCAGTGCCAGGATGGCCGCAGCCAGCACAGCAACCGCGACGTCGCGTGGCAGCGCCTGCGCTCGCGCCTGTACGACTTTGAAATGCGCAAGCGCATGGAAGAGCAGCAGAAGCTGGAAGACACCAAGACCGACGTCGGCTGGGGCCACCAGATCCGTTCCTACGTGCTGGACAACAGCCGCATCAAGGACCTGCGCACCAACGTCGAAATCTCCGCCACACAAAAGGTGCTGGACGGCGACCTCGATCCATTCATTGAAGCCTCTCTCAAACAAGGCGTCTGAACATGACCTCTCTGCGTGAAGGCCCCACCACCGTGGTGCGCCGTGAAGACTACACGGCACCCGCGTTCTGGATCGACAGCGTCGACCTGAGCTTCGACCTGGACCCAGCCAAGACCCGCGTGCTCAACCGCATGCGCCTGCGCCGCAACCCCGATGTGCCAGCACAGCCGCTGCGCCTGGACGGCGAGGACCTGAACCTCGCGCGGGTCATGGTCAACGGGGGTGGCTGCTCGTTCAAGATGGACGGCGGCCAGCTGGTGCTGGAGAACCTGCCCGAAGGCAGCGAGCCCATCGACCTGGAAATCTTCACGACCTGCAATCCGGCCAAGAACACCCAGCTCATGGGCCTGTACGTGAGCCAGGGCACCTTCTTCACGCAGTGCGAGGCCGAGGGCTTTCGCCGCATCACCTACTTCCTGGACCGGCCGGACGTGATGTCGGCCTACACCGTCACCCTCAAGGCCGACAAAACGCTCTACCCGGTGCTGCTGAGCAACGGCAACCTGGTGGACAGCGGTGACCTGGAAGATGGCCGCCACTTCGCCAAGTGGGTGGACCCGCACAAGAAGCCCTGCTACCTCTTCGCCCTGGTGGCTGGCAAGCTGGTGCACCGCGAACAAAAAGTGATCGCACGCAACGGCGCCGAGCACCTGTTGCAGGTCTACGTGCGCCCGGGCGATCTGGACAAGACCGAACACGCGATGAACTCGCTGATGGCCTCGGTGGTCTGGGATGAAGCCCGCTTTGGCCTGCCACTCGATCTGGAGCGTTTCATGATCGTCGCCACCAGCGACTTCAACATGGGCGCGATGGAGAACAAGGGCCTGAACATCTTCAACACCAAGTACGTGCTGGCCAACCCCGCCACGGCCACCGACACCGACTACGCCAACATCGAAAGTGTGGTGGGTCACGAGTACTTCCACAACTGGACCGGCAACCGCATCACCTGCCGCGACTGGTTCCAGCTGAGCCTGAAAGAAGGCCTGACCGTCTTCCGCGACCAGGAATTCAGCATGGACCTGTGCCCCAGCCCGTCGGCGCGGGCGGTCAAACGCATTGAAGATGTGCGGGTGCTGCGCACCGCGCAATTCCCCGAGGACGCCGGCCCCATGGCCCACCCGGTGCGGCCCGACAGCTACGCCGAAATCAACAACTTCTACACCGTCACCATCTACGAAAAGGGCGCCGAAGTCGTCCGCATGATGCAGACGCTGGTCGGCCGTGATGGCTTTGCGCGTGGCATGAAGCT
>DASUIK010000295.1:0-3959 GCA_036279795.1 Burkholderiaceae bacterium
AAAAAAGGTGTTGAGATCCTGGTGGCCACGCCGGGCCGCCTGCTGGACCACATCGAGGCCAAAAACTGTGTGCTCAACCAGGTGGAGTACGTGGTGCTGGACGAGGCGGACCGCATGCTGGACATCGGCTTCCTGCCCGACCTGCAGCGCATCCTGAGCTACCTGCCCAAACAGCGCACCACGCTTTTGTTCAGTGCCACCTTCTCGCCCGAGATCAAGCGCCTGGCCAGCAGCTACCTGCAAGACCCGGTGACCATTGAGGTGGCGCGCTCCAACGCCACCGCCTCTACGGTGGAGCAGTGCTTCTACCGCGTGGAAGACGAAGACAAGCGCCGCGTGATGCAGCAGATCTTGCGCGAGCGCGGCGTCAAGCAGGCCTTTGTGTTCGTCAACAGCAAGCTCGGTTGTGCGCGCTTGGCGCGTTCGCTGGAGCGCGACGGCCTCAACACCACCGCCCTGCACGGCGACAAGAGCCAGGACGAACGCCTCAAGGCGCTGGACGCCTTCAAGACTGGCTCGGTGGACCTGCTGGTGTGCACCGACGTGGCCGCACGTGGCCTGGACATCAAGGACGTGCCGGCGGTGTTCAACTTCGACATCCCGTTCAACGCCGAGGACTACGTGCACCGCATCGGCCGCACGGGCCGCGCAGGCGCCTCGGGTTTGGCGGTGTCCTTCGTCACCGGTCGCGACGCACGCAACCTGGGCGACATCGAAAAGCTGATCGGCAAAAAGGCCGAGTTTGTGCCGGTGGAGCTGGAGCCCGAGCGTCGCCCCAGTGGTCGGTACAACGACGGCCAGCGGGTGTGGCAGCAACCACAGCGCGACGAGGTGTCTGCGCGTCCCCAGGCCCGTGCCCCGCGCGCGCCGCGCCCGGCCAGCGATCCCTTCTTCGACAAACCTTACGAGCCCACTGCTGCGCCCGAAGCCAAGCCCTCGTGGGAGGTGGCCGACAAACCCGCCGCGCGCAGCCTGTCGCCCAACATCAAGCCCAAGAAAAAAGTGGCTGCCTTGTTCAAGGCGACCGAACGGACGCCCGAGACCGAATCCTGAATGAGCCCGCCTTCGGGTGGCGTCATGTGGTGATGAGGCCCGGCTTCTGGGCTTGCTCGCAGCGCACCTGCAGCACCTCCACCTGGCCTGGTGTGTCCAGCAGGCGCGCCGCGCTCAGGCACCCGCCCCACACACAACCGGTGTCCAGCGCCAGCACATGGGGGCGCTGCAACAGCCCCAGCGTGGACCAGTGCCCAAACGCCACCGGTGTGCCGGCGCTGCGGCGCCCCGGCACGTCAAACCACGGCCAAAACCCCGGTGGGGCGGCGTCGGCGCTGTCCTTGGTGTCGAAATCCATCACCCCGTCGGTGCTGCAAAAACGCAGCCGCGTGAGTGCGTTCACCACCACCCGCAGGCGTTCGGCGCCTTTCAGGCCGTCGTGCCAGTGGTTGGGTTGGTTGCCGTACATCTGGTGTAAAAAATCCGCCCAACGCGGGCCGGCCAGCACCGCTTGCACCTCGCCCGCCAGGGCCAGCGTCTGCGCCGCCGTCCACTGGGGCAACACCCCCGCATGCACCATCAGCCAGCCGTGGGCTTCCAAGGCCAGCGGTTGTGCGCGCAGCCAGTCGATGAGCTGGCTGCGGTCGGGCGCGTTCAGCACCGCCTGCAAGGTGTCGCTTTTGTGGGGCTTGCGAACCCCCTGGGTCAGGGCCAGCAAATGCAGGTCGTGGTTGCCGAGCACACATCTTGCTGAACCGTCGAGCGCGATCACACGGCGCAACACAGCCAAGGACTGCGGACCGCGATTCACCAGATCACCCAGCAGGTACAGCGTGTCGCGGCTGGGTGAAAAACCGATGTGGGCCAACAACCGCTCCAAGGCATCGTCGCAGCCTTGCACATCGCCAATCATGTAAAGTGCCATGGGCAAATTATGGACATCCTGCTGATCGTTTTTCTCACCGTGCTCAACGGCGCCTTCGCCATGTCGGAACTGGCGCTGGCGTCCAGCCGCAAGGCCCGATTGCTGGCCTTGGCCGAGGCGGGTGACAAGGGGGCGCAGACAGCGCTCAAGCTGCTCGACAACCCGACCCAGTTCCTGTCGTCGGTGCAGGTGGGCATCACCTCCATCGGCATGCTCAATGGCATTGTCGGGGAGGCCGCGTTCAGCGGTGGGCTGGCCGCCAGCCTGTCGGCCTGGGGCGTGCCCGAAGCGGCCGCCGATGTCACGGCCACCACCGTGGTGGTGGTGGTCATCACCTTCATCACCATCGTGTTCGGCGAGCTGGTGCCCAAGCGCATCGGGCAGCTGTACCCCGAAACCGTCTCACGCTGGGTGTCACGCCCCATGGCCTGGGTGGCGCGCATCGCTCGGCCGTTCGTGAGCCTGCTGTCGACCACCACCTCGGGCGTGCTGGCCTTGCTGCGGGTGGACGTGAACGCCCAGCAGACCGTGACCGAAGACGAAATCAACGCCAGCCTGGAGGAGGGCGTGGGCGCGGGCATCATCGAGGCGCACGAGCACCAGATGGTGCGCAATGTGTTCCTGCTGGACGACCGCCAGCTGGGCTCCATCATGATCCCGCGGGCCGACATCGAATGGCTGGACGCCAGCGAAACCCTGGATGCCGCCGTTCGCCACGCCTGGGCCACTGGTCATTCGTGGTACCCCGTGTGCCGGGGCGGGCTGGACGACGTGGTGGGCGTGATCCACCTGCCGCGCATGCTGGCCCTGCGGGAGCAGGGCGTGACCGACACGCTGCAATCCCTGGTGGAGCCGGCGGTGTTTGTGCCCGAAACCCTCAGCGGCATGGAGCTACTTGAGCAGTTTCGCGCCCGTGCCACGCGCATGGTGTTTGTGGTGGATGAGTACGGCGTGGTCCAAGGGCTGCTGACGCCGCTGGACATGCTGGAGGCCATCACGGGCGAGCTTTCACCGCAGACGGCAGTGGACGCCTGGGCCACCGAGCAAAGCGATGGCTCGTGGTTGCTCGACGGTGCGATGCCCGTGCCCGAACTCAAGGCCCGGCTGGACATCAAGGACGACTTGCCCGACGAGGACAAGGGGCGCTACAACACCGTGGCTGGCCTCATGCAGACCGTTGCGGGTGACCTGCTCGCAGTGGGTGATGCGGTGAACTGCGCGGGTTGGCGCTTTGAAGTGTTGGCCCTGGATGGTCGGCGCATCGACCGGGTGCGCATCACGCCGGCACCGCTCGACGAGTCAGACGACGGCCCGGCGTCCACCCATTGAGGTTTCACTGAGCGCTCAGGTACTCGGCCACCGCGGCCATCTCCAGCTCGGTCATCTTCTCTGCCACTGCGTGCATCACCGCGTTGTCGTTGGTGCGTTCGCGTTTGTTGAACTGCTTGAGCTGCGTGTGCAGGTAGCCGGAGAACTGGTGTGCCAACCGTGGCAGCTGGGCTGAACCTTCGCCCTTGGCGCCATGGCAGGCCACGCAGGCAGGCACACCGCTGAACTTGTTGCCATTGGCGTGGAGGTACTCACCCACCTTGGCCAGGCCCGGGTCCTTGGCGGGTTCTTTGGGCGGTACGAACTTGGCGTAGTACTGCCCCAGTGCCAGCATCTCGTCGGGTGTGAGTTTTGCCACCATGTCGGCCATGGCGCTGCTCTTGCGCTGCCCCGACTTGAAGGCCGCCAGTTGTTTGGCCACGTACTCGGCGTGTTGGCCCGCGAGGCGCGGAAACACCTCACTCGTGGATTCGCCTTGCGTCCCGTGACACAGGAAACATGAGCCCCCGGCGATCTTCTTGGCGCGGGCTTCGTCGGCCTGTGCCCAGGCGCTGCCGGTGGCCAGCAGGCCCAGCGCCAGCAGGGCAGCCAATCCTTTGTTCATCGCATAACCTCAGACTGATATTTGCGCGAAAAAAACGCCCCGGTGGCACACCGGGGCGCGGGCGTGGGGTCAGGCCAGGGTGTCGGCCCAGATGTTGCGAGCCCAGGC
>DASUIK010000296.1:0-3446 GCA_036279795.1 Burkholderiaceae bacterium
GGCCAGCAAGGCGGCGGTGAAGATGAGGAGCTTGTCTTTCTCGCGGGGTGTGAGTTCCATGCGTGGGTATCAGCAAAAGCCGTGCCGGGGATGGCACGGAAGCTGCACTGTGCAGGCCGTGAATTCACCGTTGTCGTCTGCCTCCTCCAGTGCCCCGCAACGCATCATCAAGGTGCGCCGCGATTACAACGCTTGGGTGGCCAGTGAGACACTGGAGGACTATGCGCTGCGCTACACCCCACAGCGCTTCCGTCAATGGTCGGTCTGGCGCGTGGCCAACACGGCCTTTGGTGCGGCGTCGTTCCTGATCCTGGAGGCCGTGGGGGCCACACTGCTGGTGCAGTATGGCTTCGTCAACGCGGCCCTGGCCATCCTGACCACCGGGCTCATCATCTTTCTGGCCGGCCTGCCCATCAGCGTGTACGCCGCGCGCTATGGGGTGGACATGGACCTGCTCACACGTGGCGCGGGTTTCGGCTACATCGGCTCCACCATCACCTCGCTGATCTACGCCAGCTTCACCTTCATCTTTTTTGCGCTGGAGGCGGCCGTGATGGCCTACGCGCTGGAGCTGGCCTTCGACATCCCGCCTGCCTGGGGCTACCTGATCTGCGCGGTGGTGGTGATTCCGCTGGTCACGCACGGCGTGTCCGTCATTGGCCGCCTGCAGGTCTGGACCCAGCCACTGTGGCTGGTGATGCTGGTTTTGCCGTTCGTGTATGTGGCCATGCACGAACCGGGTGCATTCGGTGGCGTTGTGCACTACGGTGGCGCATCGGGTGAAGGTGTACGTTTCAATTTGCACTTTTTCGGTGCTGCTTTGACGGTGGGCATCGCCCTCATCACCCAAATGGGGGAGCAGGCCGACTACCTGCGCTTCATGCCCGCGCGCGAAAAAGTGGGCGCGTTGCGCTGGTGGGCGGGCGTGTTGGCGGGTGGGCCGGGTTGGGTGTTGCTGGGCGTGCTCAAGATGTTGGGTGGCGCGGTGCTGGCGTATCTCGCCATCAGCCATATGGTGCCGGTGGAGCGCGCGCTGGACCCCAACCAGATGTACCTGGCCGCCTACGAGTACGTGTTCCCGAACTACGGCTGGGCGGTGGCGGCCACGGCGCTTTTCGTGATCGTCTCGCAACTCAAGATCAACGTCACGAATGCCTACGCCGGCTCACTGGCCTGGAGCAACTTCTTCTCACGCCTCACCCACAGCCATCCGGGCCGCGTGGTGTGGGTGGTGTTCAACACGCTGATCGCCTTCATGCTCATGGAAATGAATGTGTTCCAGGCGCTGGGCGAGGTGCTGGGCCTGTACGCCAACATCGCCATCGCCTGGATCATGGCGGTGGTGGCCGATCTGGTGGTGAACAAGCCGCTGGGCCTGTCGCCCAAAGGCATCGAGTTCAAGCGTGCCCACCTTTACGACATCAACCCGGTGGGCGTGGGCGCCATGGCCCTGGCCTCGACCCTGTCCATCGCCGCGCACATGGGCGTGTTTGGTGTGCTGGCGCAGGCCTTCTCGGCCAGCATTGCGATGGTGACCGCGTTTGTTGCGGCACCGCTCATCGCGTGGGGTACCCGGGGCCGCTATTACTTGGCGCGCACCTCACAGCCCAGCACACACGGTGGAGCCGGCTTTGCCGGTCCGCTCGTGTGGCCCCCCTCTCAGGGGGGAGACGCCGAAGGCGGCGCGGGGGGTGTTCTCAAGTGCGTGATTTGCGAGCGCGCCTACGAGGGCCCCGACATGGCCCATTGCCCGGCTTATGGCGGCGCCATCTGCTCGCTGTGCTGCACCCTGGATGCCCGCTGTGGCGACCAATGCAAACCCCATGCGCGCCTGAGCGTGCAGTGGGGCCAGGGCCTGCGGGCCGTGTTGCCGCGCCGCCTGTGGCCTTACCTTGATGCTGGCCTGGCCCATTACCTGTTGCTCATGGCCGTGGTCACGCCTGTGCTCGCGGCGGTGCTGGGCCTGCTGTACGGGCAGCAGCGCACGCCCGGCTTCCTGCTGGTGTTTCTGGTGCTGCTCACGTTGACGGCGGTGGTGGCCTGGTGGCTGGTGCTGGCGCACCAGAGCCGCGAGGTGGCGCAGGAAGAGTCGCGCCGCCAGAGCGCGCTGCTGATGCAGGAGATCGCCTCGCACCGCCGCACCGACGAGCAACTGCAACAGGCCAAACGCGCCGCCGACCAGGCCAACCAGGCCAAGACGCGTTACATCAGCACCATCAGCCACGAGTTGCGCACGCCCCTCAACAGCATCCTGGGCTACGCCCAATTGCTGCAGGAAGACACCGGCATGGCGCCCCACCGGGCCCAGGCCATCCAGGTCATCCACCGGGGCGGCGAGCACCTGCTCTCGCTCATCGAGGGCACGCTGGACATCGCCCGCATCGAGTCGGGCAAGCTGACGCTGGACCTCAAGCCCATGCGCTTCCAGGCCGCCATGGCCGAGATGGCGGGCCTGTTTGAGCTGCAGGCGCAGGAGAAAGGTTTGCGCTTCCGTTTTGAGACGCAAGGCAGCCTGCCCCTGGCGGTGCGTGCCGACGAAAAACGCGTGCGTCAAATCCTCATCAACCTGCTGGGCAACGCCGTCAAGTTCACCGCGCGCGGCGAGGTGGCGCTGCGCGTGCGGTACGCGCGCGAGATGGCCCACATCGAGGTGGCGGACACCGGGCCGGGCATGACGGCCGAGGATCTTCAGCGCGTGTTCGAGCCCTTTGCACGTGGCAGCACGGCGGCGGGTGGCGCCCAGGGTTCGGGTCTGGGGCTGACGATTGCCAAGATGCTGACCGACCTCATGGGCGGCGAGATGACGGCCCACAGCACGCCGGGGCAGGGCACCGTGTTTCGTCTGCGCTTGTTCTTGCCTGAGCTTCAAGGGGCGGTGGCGCCTGCCGCACTGGCCCCACCGCCGCGCGCCGGTTACCACGGGCCCCGTCGCCGCGTGCTGGTGGTCGACAACGAAGAGGCCGACCGCAACCTCATCGCCCGTTGGCTGACGCCATTGGGTGTCGACGTGACCCTGGCCACCCACGGCGAAGACGCCTTGCGTGCCCTGGCCAACGGTCTGCGCCCCGACGCCGTGTGCATGGACCTGGCCATGCCCGGCATCGACGGATGGGAGACGCTGCGCCGCATACGCGCGTTGGGCTTGGTGCCCGAGCCGGCTTTGGCGGTCGTTTCGGCCAACGCGTTCGATAAAGGCCTGGACAACGACATCGGCCTGCCGCCGCGCGACTTCCTCGTCAAGCCCGTGCGGCGCGACGACCTGCTGGACTGGCTGGGCCAGCGCCTGGGCCTGGCCTGGCAGGTGAACACGGCGCGCCCCGAGGCGCCGGCACCTGAAGCGGCTGTCAGCGAACAGGTCAGGCCCACAGCTGCCGAGCTGGACGCCTTGTTGGCCGCCACGCGGCTGGGTTATTACAAAGGGGTGGTGCGGCAACTCGATGAGCTGC
>DASUIK010000297.1:0-2918 GCA_036279795.1 Burkholderiaceae bacterium
ACGGGGCGACCTGGTGGAGGCCTTCGAGCGCCTGGCTCAAAGCCCGCAGGCGCAACGCGGCGAGCTGCGCCACGTGGTGGTGGAAACCACCGGTCTGGCCGACCCCGCGCCCATACTGCACACCCTCATGGGCGACCCGCGCCTGTCGCGGGGTTGGCGCCTGGCCGGCGTGGCCTGCACCGTCGATGCGTTCAACGGCATGGCCACATTGGACCGGCACCGCGAAGCGGTCAAACAGGCCGCCGTGGCCGACCGCCTGCTGCTGACCAAAACCGATCTGACCGCCGCAGCGGCGCTTGGGTCGCTGCGTGCACGCCTGCACACCATCAACCCGTTGGCCGATGTCAGCGAAGGGCCGGACGCCGCGTTGGCGTTGCTGCTGGCGTTGCTGGGTCACACCAGCACCACCAGGCGCCCGGCCACACGGGCCGAAGAACGCTCACTTTTCTTCCCGGCGTCCGCGCCCGTGACCAGCGCCGCAAGCCAGCACGACGACCAGATCCGCTCACACGTCATCGTGCGCGACACACCGCTGTCCCGCGAGGGTGTGATGGCCTGGCTGGACATGGTGTCGGCCATGCGAGGCGACGACCTGTTGCGCGTCAAGGGCATCGTGCACCTGGCCGACGACCCCGATCACCCTATGGTGATCCACGGCGTGCAACACCTGTTTCACCCGCCCGAAACCCTGCCTAACTGGCCCAGCGAAGACCGGCGCACCCGCATCGTCTTCATCACCCGAAACATCGATGCGCAAGACATCGAAGCCATGCTGAGCGTGTTCGCGCGGCGGCGGCCAGGCCGCACCCGCGCAGCACCCCCTGTTTAATCCCCACTAGGAGACATACCCAATGAAACTCAAACAACTGGTCGCACTTGCCGTGCTGGGTGCATGCGGCTTGTCGCCGGCCCTGGCCCAGGGCAAATTCCCCGACGGCATGATCAAGCTGGTGGTGCCGTTTGCCGCCGGCGGTGGCGTCGATCAGGCGGCGCGCCTGCTGGGCCGCCAGCTCCAGACCGATTTGGGCGTGCCGGTCATTGTGGACAATAAGGCCGGCGCCAGCGGCACCATCGGCGGCAAGGCGGTGCAGACATCACCCGCCGATGGCAACACGCTGCTCTTCTCGGCCGCCACCCACGTGCTGGCCAAACAGGTTCTGGCCACCCCGCCCTACGACCCGGTGACCGACTTTGTGCCGGTTGCCCGCGTGGGCGAGGCGGCGCTGTTGCTGGTCATCCCGCCCAACGCACCGCAAAAGAATGTGCGCGAGGTATTGGAGGCTGTGCGCCAGCAACCCAATGCCTGGACGGCTGCCGTGCCAGCGCTGGGCGCCCCCAGCCACCTGGCCACCCTGCTGCTGGCCAAACAGGGGAACGTCAAATTGACGATGACGCCTTACCGTGGCACTGCGCCGGCACTGGCCGACGTGGCCGGCGGACATGTGCAAATCCTCCTCGACTCCATCATCTCCCTGCAGTCCATGGCCAAGGGCGGCAAGGTCAAGCCCATCGCCACCACATCCGCCAAGCGCAGCAACGCCATGCCCGACGTGCCCACCGCCGCAGAGAGTGGTTTCCCTGGCATGGTGTACGAATCGTGGTACGGCGTGTGGGCCCCCAAAGGCTTGCCGGACGAACGCCTGCAACTGCTGAACAAGGCAATCAACAAGGCTGTTGCAGAGTTGAGCAAGTCAGGCGCGTTCGCCCCTCTCGGCATCGAGCCGGTACAGGAGTCGGTCGATCAATTCCGCAAGTACATCGCCGCCGACGTGGCACGCAGCGCGGAACTGTTGAAGGAGTCGGGCTTCAAGCCCGAGTGAGGCGCCTCAAAGGAACCGGTCCAGCAACTTGCGGCTGTGCCGGTCCAGCGCCGACACGTCGCGGATCATGAACTGCACGCCGTGGGCGTCAGCGATCAGCATCACGCCGCCGCCCATGCGGCGGATGTCTTCTTCGCCTTTGAGCTGCAGGCTGGCGCGGCCCCGGTCGGTTTCGATGTCCCAGGTGCTGGGCGTGGCGAAGCTGCTCACACCAAACAGGCGTTTGATCTCGGGCATGAACTCACGGCGGCGCAGTTCTTCTTCCACCAGTTTGCGGGCCGGGGCATCGAGTTGGTCGAGCGCATCAAGCCAAGCCAGTTCGTGGCCATCGGCACCCACCAGGCTGATCATGCGGTCGGGCGCGCTGATGGGGTAGGCGCGCACGGGCACCACGGCTTCGTGTTGGGTGCCATCGGCGGTGGTCAGCACCAGCCGGCCTTGGGTATTGCGTTGCAGGTTCATGCGGCACTCCCGCCTTCTTCCAGCGTTTCGGCCTGCCGGGCCTGTGCCTGGTAGAGCCGGTAGTAGGCGCCTTCACGCGCCATCAGTTCGTCGTGGCTGCCCTCTTCCACCTTCTGGCCCCGGTCCATCACCACCAAACGGTCGGCCTTTCGCAGGGTGGACAGGCGGTGGGCGATGGCGATGGTGGTGCGGCCCTTGACGAGATTGTCCAGCGCCTTCTGGATTTCTTTCTCGGTCTCAGTGTCCACCGATGAGGTGGCTTCGTCCAGGATGAGGATGCGCGGGTTGATCAGCAGCGCGCGCGCGATGCTGATGCGCTGGCGTTCGCCGCCCGAGAGGCCTTGGCCACGCTCGCCCACCAGCGAGTCGTAGCCCTGCGGCAGGCGCAGGATGAATTCGTGGGCGTGGGCGGCGCGCGCGGCGGCGATGATTTCCTCGCGCGTCGCGTCGGGCTTGCCGTAGGCGATGTTGTCGGCAATGGTGCCGAAGAACAGGAAGGGCTCCTGCAGCACCAGGCCGATGTGGCTGCGGTACTCGGCCACCGGCAGCGAGCGGATGTCCACGCCGTCGATCTTGATGGCGCCTTCGGAGATGTCGTAGAACCGGCAGATCAGGTTGACCAGGGTGCTTTTGCCC
>DASUIK010000298.1:0-4256 GCA_036279795.1 Burkholderiaceae bacterium
GCCGGTGCGTTGTAGATGGCCTGCGGTGTGCCCACCTGTTCCAGCCGGCCCTGGTTGAACACACCAATGCGGTCGCTCATCGAAAGCGCTTCGTGCTGGTCGTGCGTGATGAACAAAAAGGTGATGCCCAGCTTGCGCTGCAAGGCCTTCAACTCGGTCTGCATCTGCTCGCGCAGCTTGAGGTCCAGCGCGCCCAAAGGCTCGTCGAGCAACAGCACCTGCGGCTCGTTGATGAGCGCGCGCGCCAGCGCCACCCGCTGGCGCTGACCGCCCGACAGTTGGGCCGGGCGGCGGTCGCCCACGCCCCCCAGGCGCACCAGCTCCAGCATGTCGTCGGCACGGCGCAGGCGCTGGGCCTTGTCCACACCCTTGACCATGAGGCCGTAGGCCACGTTGTCGCGGATGTTCATGTGCGGGAACAGCGCGTAATCCTGGAACACGGTGTTCACCGGCCGCGCATACGGCGGCAACTGCGACACGTCCTGCCCACCGATGAGGATGCGCCCCGAGGTGGGCAGGGTGAAGCCGCCAATCATGCGCAGACAAGTCGTCTTGCCCGAGCCCGAAGGCCCCAGCAAGGTGAAAAACTCGCCGCCCTCGATGGTGAGGTCCACGTGTTCCACAGCGCGCACGGTTTGTGCGCCACTGCCGAACACGCAGGAAACGGCTTCGAGGGTGACGGCAACGGTCATGGGATCAGCGGCCTCCAAGCACCGCGATGTAGTCGGACACCCACTTGTGGTAGGGCACACAGGCGTTGTTTTGCGAAGCACAACGCGTGGTCGGTGTCTTCCAGAAACTGATGCGATCGAAACTGTTGTAGCCCTGGCGCGCGCAGCCGTCGTCACCCAGCAGCTTGTTGCCCTTGCAGGCGGCCGGCACCGAAGGCACCGAGCCGAACCAGGCCGCCAAATCGCCCTGCAACTTGGGGTTGAGCGAATGCTCCATCCACATGTAGGCGCAATTGGGGTTCTTGGCCTCGGCGTGCATCATGGTGCTGTCGGCCCAGCCGGTGGCACCTTCCACGGGCACCACGGTGGCCACCGGGCGGTTCTTGCTCTTCAGGATGTTGGCCATGAACTGCCAGCTGCTCGAAGCCACCACCCCTTCGTTGGTGAAATCGTCGATTTGCACAAAGGCGTCGTGCCAGTACTTGCCCACCAGCTTGCGCTGGCCACGGAGCAGGTCGAGCGCGGCCTTGTACTGCGTTTCGTTGAGCTCGTAGGGGTCTTTGATGCCCAGCGCCGGGTTTTTCTTCATCAGGTACAGCGCGGCGTCGGCGATGTAGATCGGGCCGTCAAAGGCCTGGATACGGCCCTTGTTGCTCTTGCCGTCGGGCAGGTTCATCTCTTCGAACACCACGTTCCAGCTCGTCGGCGGCTTGTCCTTGAAGACGGTCGTGTTGTACATCAGCACGTTCCAGCCCCACTGGTAGGGCACACCGTAGTGGGTGTTGTTGGCGTAGTGCCAGCTGGCCTTTTGCAGACGGGGGTCCACGTTCTTGTAGCTGGGAATCAGGTCAACGTTGATGGGCTGCACCCGCTTGCCAGCGATCAGGCGCATGGAGGCGTCGCCTGACGCGGTGACCAAATCGAAGCCACCTTCGTTCATCAGCGCCACCATTTCATCGGAGGTGCCGGCGGTCTTGACATTGACCTTGCAACCGGTCTTCTTCTCAAAGTCGGTCACCCAGTCGAAGTTCTTGTCGGTCTGGCCACGCTCGATGTAGCCTGGCCAAGCCACGATATCGACCTGGCCTTCGCCTTTGCCGATTTGTTTGAGCGCGGTCTGCGCCTGGGCCAGGGGCGCGAACGTGCCCAGCGTGAACGCGGTGGCCACCACGCCGGCAACAGCGCGGACCAGGGGTTGTTGTGCAGGTTTCATGTGTCGGTCACCTTTCGATCAGAGGAAGTTGGCACTGCCGCAACCCGCCACCCGGCGTGTTGTCAGTGCCCGCATCCTAGGAAAGGTCAAGCGACTTTCAAAATTCAATATTCCTGCGGTAAGCTATCTAAAAAATCGATATTTAGGGTTTACCCATATCGTTTTTGCACTGCAACAGGGCATTTCAAACCGCCGGCGCACCAAGATGAACCGCCACCTCACGCTCAAACAGTTCCGCTACTTCCTGGCCGTGGCCGAATCGGACTCCGTGGCCGCCGCCTCACGCATGCTCAACATCGCGCAATCGGCCATCACCAAAAGCGTGCTGGAGCTGGAGGATGCGCTGGGCCTGCAGCTGTTCGAGCGCAGCCCCAAGGGCATGCGGCTCACACCCGAAGGCCACCGGTTTCTGGTCAAGGCTCGGCGGGTGATTGGCGCCGTGGCCGACGCCACACGGGGCGTGCAACAAGCTGCCCAGCCGCTGGGCGGCACCCTGGCCGTGGGTGTGACCAGCCTGGTGGCCGGCTACTACCTGTCGGAATTGTTTGCCCGTTTCAAGCGCACCTGCCCAGGGGTGAATCTGCATGTGGTGGAAGACGCCCCGCCTTTTCTGGAACACCTGCTCATCAATGGCGAACTGGACATCGCCATCATGGTGAGCAACGCGTTGGGCGAGCCGCAAGCGCTGGTGGCCGAAACGCTGACGCGCTCACCCAACCGCGTGTGGATGGCGGCCGACCACCCGTTGGCCGCGCAGCCCGAGGTTAGCCTGGCCGAATGCGCGGAGCACGACCAGATCGTGCTGCAAGCCGACCGCATCGAGGTGCTGATGCGCAACGTGTGGGCGCGCCACCAGCTCAAGACGCGCGCGGTGCTCAAAACCTCATCGCTGGAGGCGGTGCGTTCGCTGGTGGGTGTGGGCGCGGGCCTGGCGGTGCTGCCCGATTTTTTGTACCGCCCCTGGACGCTGGACGCCGAGCATGTGGAGGTGCGCACCCTGCGCGATGCGGTGCCCACCGTGGACGTGGGTCTGGTGTGGCGGCGCGGTTCGCAACCCCGGGCCGAGGTGCTGGAGTTCATCGAGGTGGCACGGGATCAGTCGCGGTCTCGGCGGCCTGTGGCTTGAGGCTTCCTTTTGGCGGAGGCGGTGGGCGGCGACCGGGTATCCGGCTCCGCGACTGTCCTCCGCCCCGCTGCGCGGGGCTCCCCCTTTATGTCGCTGCGCAGCGCACCCAGCACCCGCGAGCTCGCGAGGTTCAAGCGCTCTGCACCCCGCGCTCGGTCGCATCCGCACGTGGCAGCACCAGCGTGAACTCCGCGCCGCGTTGTGGGCGCTCAATTGGCCACCATGCTGCTCGACGATGCCATAGCTGATGGACAGGCCCAGGCCCGCGCCTTTGCACATCGGCTTGGTGTTGAAAAGCGGATCGAAGATGCGCAACAGGTGCTCGGGGGCGATGCCTGGACCGTCGTCGCGCACGCTCAGCCCGGCACCTTGATGATGGGCTTGTCGGTGATGACCTTGTGGATGGGCGTGGCCTTTGTCGGGTTGGGCTTGCCGGACTGGATGCGAAACATGCCGTCTTCGTCGAGCGGTAGGTTGCCCACCACGGCGAGGATGCCCTTGCGGCGCATGACCTCGTAAAAGGTTTCCATCGCGTGTTGTCTCCGTTGGCGGTTTCGTGGGTAAGCCGCCTCACGTTCGCACACCGCAGGCCACAAACGACGCACTTGGGGAAAACACCCGATGGGGTTTTCAAGCTCTTGTTTTGATAGAACTTTTTGACAAAAAAAGCCACGTGGCAGCGACCTCGGCACCGGTGGCAACCCTGCTTTCACCGAGGCACACAAGACAGACGGCGGCCTTCCAGCCGCAACGGCGCGCCACTGCTGGGCACAAAAAAAGCCACGGTGCCAGGCACCGCGGCTGTCTTCAAGGAAGGCGCAACAACAATCAGTGACGGAAGTGGCGCACGCCGCTGAACACCATCGCCACGCCACGCTCGTTCGCCGCGTCGATCACCTCCTGGTCGCGCATCGAACCACCCGGCTGCACCACACAAGTGGCACCGGCGTCCACCACCACATCCAGGCCATCGCGGAACGGGAAGAAGGCGTCGCTCGCCACCGCCGTGCCGGCCAACGACAGGTTGGCATGCCCCGCCTTGATGCTCGCGATGCGGGCCGAATCGAGGCGGCTCATCTGGCCCGCGCCCACACCCATGGTCATACCGTCCTTGCAGAACACAATCGCGTTGCTCTTGACGAACTTGGCCACCTTCCAGGCAAACAGCAGGTCGTCCAATTGCTGCTCGGTCGGGGCGATTTTTGTGACGACCTTGAGGTCGCTGCGCTGCAGCTCGTGGTTGTCG
>DASUIK010000299.1:0-3841 GCA_036279795.1 Burkholderiaceae bacterium
GGCGGGCGAGGAACTGCAGCTGAAGCCAGCGAAGAACGGCGAATTGCACGCCGCCGACCCCGTGCAGCTGCAGCGGCTGCGCACCAAGCTGTCCATGGTGTTCCAGCACTTCAACCTCTGGGCCCACATGACGGTGCTGCAGAACATCATCGAAGTACCGGTACACGTGCTGGGTGTGCCCCGCGAGCAGGCCGTGGCCACGGCGCGCAAATACCTCGACCTGGTGGGCCTGAAAAACGTGGACGACCGCTACCCCGCCCACATGAGCGGCGGGCAACAGCAGCGCGTGGCCATCGCCCGTGCGCTGGCGGTGGAGCCCGAGGTGATGCTGTTCGACGAACCGACCAGCGCCCTCGACCCCGAGCTGGTGAGCGAGGTGCTGCGCGTGATGCAGGTGCTGGCCGAACAAGGCCGCACCATGGTGGTGGTGACCCACGAGATGGGCTTTGCGCGTGAGGTGTCCAACCACCTGATCTTCTTGCACCAGGGCCGCATTGAGGAACAAGGCCCCCCGCGCCAGGTGCTGAGTGCGCCCAAAAGTGAACGGCTGGGGCAGTTCCTGTCGGGCAATCTCAAGTGACCTCTTTGAGGTGAACCTGCCGCTCAGGGCCGCTCGGTGAGCTGCCCGCCCCAAGCCGCCACCGTTTCCTGGATCAACTTGGACACCACCTTGCTGGCCGCCGTGAGTTGCCCCTGCTTGGGCAGCGCCAAAGTCACATAGCGACGGCACTCCGGGTTGGTGACGCGCGCGGCCTGCAGACGACCGCTGCGCAGGTCGTCCGCGATCGAAAACGGCCCCAGCAGCGAATACAGGTGGTGGGTGTGGGCCACCAACTCCCGTTGCAACCTCAAGGAGTCCGCCTCCATTTCCGCCTGCAAGGCAAAGCCTTTGCCACGCGCGGTTTCATCGAGCACTGCGCGCCAGTGGGCCGGTCGGCGCGGCAACACCAGCCGCAGGCCTTCGAGCCGGGCAAAGTCGACGGTTTCGCCTTTGGTGAGCATGTCGCCAGGGCGTGATACCAAGTAGGTGCCCACGGTGGACAAGAGCTTTTCATCGGGGCTGCTGGGTTTGTTGTAGCGGAACAGCACCGCCATGTCCACGCTGCCGGTGTCGAGCAAGGCGTCCAGCTCGGCACCCTGCCCCTCCCGGATGTTGAGCCGGATTTTGGGGTAGTCGGCCTGCAGCCGCAGATAAACGCGAGTCAGCAGTGGATGGGCCGCCGAGGGCAGGATGCCCAGGCGGACTTCACCCATGGGCACGCCCGCGTCGGCCTGGATGTCGGCCAGCAGTTGGTCGGTGTCGCGCAACCAGCCCCGCACGCGGGACTCGATGTGCTGGCCCAGGTCGGTCAACACCACACCACGCCCCGTGCGTTTGAACAAGGCGCCGCCACAGGCCGTTTCCAGGTCGCCGATCTGCCGGCTGATGTGGGACTGCACCGTGCGCCGATGGGCGGCCACCTTGGTGAAGCTGCCGAGCTCGATCACCTCGAGAAACAGCCGGAAATCATTTGGGTTCATCGGTGTGCTCTGCGCCCTCATTTACATGCCTTTTTTGGCATGTCTGAAATCTCAGATTGCATTCTATTCAGATGGCTAGGGTCTGCCTAGACTCCAGCCCCATCGACACCCTGCCACCAGGGCACACACCACCGGAGAGCACCCAGATGCGTTTCGCAAGTTTTGAAATCAACGGCCTGCCGAGCTATGGCCTCATGGAGGGCGAGCATCACTGCAGGCCCGCACCTGCCGCCTTCCAGGCCCGTTTTCCCGATCTCAAGTCGGTGATATCAGCCAATGCCTTGGGGGAACTTGCACAAGCTGCGCGTACAGACAGCGCACCAATCGCGATCGACCAGCTGCGCCTGCTCCCGGTCATACCCAACCCGGGCAAGCTGATCTGCGTGGGCCTGAACTACAAAAGCCACGTGGCCGAAACCAAACGGGCCGACAGCGAATACCCATCCCTGTTCCTGCGTTTCAACGACAGCCTGGCCGCACAAGGCGATACCGTGTTGCGCCCGGTCTTTTCCGAGCGTTTTGACTGGGAAGGCGAACTGGCTTTCGTGATTGGCCAAGGGGGTCGCCACATCGCCAAAGAGAACGCCTTCAAGCACATCGCCGGCTACGCCTGCTTCAACGACGTCAGCGTGCGCGACTGGCAGCGCCACACCCACCAGTTCACGCCGGGCAAGAACTTCCCGGGCACCGCCCCGTTTGGCCCGGTGCTGGTCAGCGCCGACGAGGTGCCCGACGTCACCCGGCTCACGCTGGAAACCCGGCTCAATGGACAGGTGGTGCAACACGCCAGCGTGGGCGACCTCATCTTCGACATCCCCACCATCGTGGCCTACGTCTCGCGCTTCACGCCGCTGTCGCCGGGCGACGTCATCGCCACCGGCACGCCGGGTGGTGTGGGCGACCGCCGCGAGCCGCCGCTTTACATGAAGGACGGCGACGTGGTGGAGGTGGAGATCACCGGCCTGGGGGTGCTGCGCAACCCCATCGGCACCGACCGCAGCGCCACCTGAGCTGGAGACCCCACCATGGCACAAGCGCCCCAACTCCGCATCGCCGTTGACATCGGCGGCACCTTCACCGACATGGCCGCCTTCGACGAGGCAACTGGCCAACTGCTGTTCGGCAAGGCCCTCTCCACCCACGGCGAACTCGTCAAAGGCATCCAGTCCACCATCGACAGCGCCGGCATCGACTGGCGTGACGGCAACCTGTTCCTGCACGGCTCCACCATCGCCATCAACACGCTGCTGGAGCGCAACGGCGCCCACACCGCACTGCTGATCACCGAGGGTTTTCGCGACATCTACGAGATCGGTCGCGTCAACCGCCCCGACGCCTACAACCTGTTCTTCAACAAGCACCAGCCGCTGGTCAAGCGTTCGCTGCGCTTTGAGGTGGCCGAACGCCTGCGTGCCGACGGCAGCCTTCACAAGCCGCTGGACGAAGCCGCCGTGCGCGAGTTGGCCAAAGACCTGCGCGGCCAAGGCATCGAAGCGGTGGCCGTGCTGCTGCTGCACAGCTACCGCAACCCGGCACACGAGCAGCGCGTCAAGCAAATCCTGCAAGAAGAGCTACCGGGCGCCTTCGTCTGCGCCTCGCACGAGTTGAGCCAGGAATACCGCGAGTTCGAACGCGTGTCCACGGCCGTGGCCAACGCCTACGTAGGTCCGCGTGTGTCCGAATACCTGGGGCAGTTGGAGAACCACCTGTCTGGCAAGGGCTTCGGTGGCGACTTCTACATCGTGCAATCCACGGGTGGTCTGTTCCCGGTGGAGCACGCCAAGGTGGGCTGTGTGCGCATGCTCGAATCGGGCCCGGCGGCCGGCGTCATCGGCGCCCAGGCCATCTGTGCCCAGCTCGGCATGGGCGATGCCATCGCCTTTGACATGGGTGGCACCACGGCCAAGGCTGGCGTCATCAGCGAAGGCCGGCCGCTGACCACCGGTTCGGCACTGATCGGTGGCTACGAACGCGCCCTGCCCATCCAGATCCCCATGATGGACATCCACGAGGTGGGCACGGGTGGCGGCTCGATTGCCCGCGTCGAAACCGGCAACGCCCTGCGTGTGGGGCCCCAAAGTGCGGGCTCCATACCCGGCCCGGTGGCCTACGGCCGTGGCGGCACCGAGCCCACCGTGACCGACGCCAACCTGCTGTTGGGCCGTCTGGATGCCGAGCACTTCCTGGGCGGCGAGCTGAAGCTGGACCTGGCCGGCTGCGAACGCCAGATGCAAGCGCGCATTGCCGGCCCGCTGGGCCTGGACCCGACAGAGGCGGCCGACGGCATTTTGCGTATCGCCGTCACGCAGATGTCGCACGC
>DASUIK010000300.1:0-4185 GCA_036279795.1 Burkholderiaceae bacterium
TGATGTGCTGAAGAACTTCGAGAAAGAGACCGGCATCAAGGTCCGCTACGACAACTTCGACAGCAACGAAATCCTGCACGCCAAGCTGGTGGCCGGCAAAACCGGTTACGACATCGTGGTGCCTTCGTCCAACTGGGCGGCGCTGCAGATTGCCGGTGGCCTGTTCCAGAAGCTGGACAAGTCCAAGCTGCCTAACCTGAAGAACATGGACCCTGACATCCAGGCCCAACTGGCCAAGGTCGATCCCAACAACGACCACCTGGTCAACTGGCTGTGGGGCTACACCACCGTGGGCATCAACGTCGACAAGGTGAAGGCCGCGCTGGGCAGCGAGCCCATGCCCGACAACGTGTGGGAGCTGGCCTTCAACCCCAAGTACGTCAGCAAGCTCAAGTCGTGTGGCGTGAGCATGCTGGACGCCGGCTCTGAAATCCTGCCGGCTGTGCTGCACTACATGGGCAAGGACGCTTACAGCACCAACCAGGCCGACTACACCGCCGCAGCCGCCGTCCTCAAGGCTGTGCGCCCCTCGGTCACGCTGTTCAGCTCCTCGGGCTACATCAACGACATGGTCAACGGCTCGGTCTGTCTGGCCGTGGGTTGGTCGGGTGACATCTCGATCGCTCGCCAGCGTGCCATCGATACCAAGACCGGCCAGAAGATCGAAGCCTTGGTGCCCAAGAACGGCGGCCTGATCTTCTTCGACTCCATGGCCATCCCCGCAGACGCTGCCAACGTGGCCAACGCCCATGCCTTCATGAACTACATCATGCGCCCCGAGGTGCATGCGTCGCTGACCAACCAGGTCTTCTACGCCAACCCCAACAAGGAAGCGCGCAAGTTTGTGGTGCCTGAAGTGGCCAACAACCCGGCCGTTTTCCCCAACAGCGAGCAGATGAAGACCATGATCGCGCCCAAGGCTCTGGGCAACGACATCCGCCGCCTGCAGACCCGCATCTTCACGCAGTTCAAGACCGGCCGCTGATCAACCCACCCCCGTTTCTCGCTCACTTCGTGTGGCTCGAATCCCCCCAAGGGGGCGACACCAGCCGTCCGGCAGAGCCGGCCCGGCGGTGTCCCCCGGGTGGGGTGGGTGGCATACGCGGTGGGTGATGCTCCGGTGACGTTACAACAGAGAGAGAACACGCATCTTGGCAACCAACGCAAACCACAAGACCGGCGCGGGCAGCGCGGCGTCCAACGGGCAGCCTTTCCTGCGCATCCAGCAGGTGGTCAAGCAGTTTGGCGACGCGGTGGCGGTGGACGGCGTTTCGCTGGACATCGCCAAGGGTGAGATCTTCGCGCTGCTGGGTTCGTCGGGTTGTGGCAAGTCCACCTTGCTGCGCATGCTGGCGGGTTTCGAAACACCGACCTCGGGCCAGATCCTGCTGCAAGGCCAGGACCTGGTGCGCCTGCCGCCCAACGAGCGGCCGGTCAACATGATGTTCCAGAGCTACGCGCTGTTCCCGCACATGACGGTGTGGGACAACGTGGCATTCGGTTTGCGCCGCGATGGCCTGCCCAAGGACGAGATTGCTGCTCAGGTCGACAAGATGTTGGCTCTGGTGCAGCTCAGCCAATACGCCAAGCGCAAGCCCCACCAGTTGTCTGGTGGCCAGCAGCAGCGCGTGGCGCTGGCGCGCAGCCTGGCCAAGAAGCCGCAGCTGCTCTTGCTGGATGAGCCGCTGGGGGCGCTGGATAAAAAGCTGCGCGAGCGCACCCAGCTGGAGCTGGTGGACATCATCCACCAAGTGGGCGTGACCTGCGTGATGGTGACCCACGACCAGGAAGAGGCCATGACCATGGCCTCGCGCATCGGCGTGATGAGTCAGGGTCAGATTCTGCAGGTGGGCCGTCCGGGCGACATCTACGAAACGCCCAACTGCAAGTTCGTCGCCGACTTCATCGGCAGCGTCAACCTGTTCAAGGGCAAGCTCACGGTGGACGAGGCCGACCACGTGGTCATCGATTCGCCCGAGTGCCGCCACTACGTGAGCCACGGCATCACCGGCACCCTGGGCATGGACGCCCATGTGGCCGTGCGGCCGGAAAAAATCGGCATCCAGGTCGAGGCGCCCACCGTGGCCGACTACGACAATGCCGCCGAACTGGGTTTCAACTGCGCGCGCGGCACCATACGTGGCCTGGCCTACCTGGGCAGCTCCACCACTTACCACGTGGCGTTGCCGTCGGGCATGGTGGTCAAGATCACCAAGGCCAACAACGCCCGCCACGACGAGGTGCGCCTGGCCCAGGGCGACGCCGTCCATGTGTGGTGGTGGGGTTCCGACGTGGTGGTGCTGACGCAATGAGCCCGACCATGCGTGCCCACACCCCTTGGCTCGACGCGCTGGTGGCCCGACTGGGTCGCAAGTTCGTCATCGGCGTGCCCATGGTTTTTCTGCTGCTCGTCTTTGCGCTGCCCTTTCTGGTGGTGTTCAAGATCAGCGTGTCCGAAAGCGACGGGGTGCGCTTTGTGGATCTGCTGACCTGGGCCGACGGCATCCTGCAACTCAAGGTCCGTTTCAGCAACTACCTCTACATCCTGTTCGAGGACGCGCTCTATCTGGAGGCCTACCTGTCCTCCATCAAGTACGCGGCGCTCACCACGGTCATTTGCCTGGCCATCGGCTACCCCTTTGCCTACTTCCTGGCGCGCAGCCCGGCCGACATCCGCCCTGGCCTGCTGATGCTGGTCATGCTGCCCTTCTGGACCTCTTTTCTGTTGCGTGTGTACGCCTGGAAGATGTTGCTGGCCGACAGCGGCGTGTTCAACAACATCGCCTTGGCCATCGGTCTCATCGACGAGCCGATCAAGATGATGTACACGCCGTTCTCGCTCACCTTGGGCATGGTCTACACCTACCTGCCCTTCATGGTGCTGCCGCTGTACGCCAACTTGGTCAAGATGGACATCCGCCTGCTCGAGGCCGCACGTGACCTCGGTGCCACGCCCTGGCAGGCCTTCTGGCGCATCACCGTGCCGCTGTCCAAGGGCGGCATCGTGGCCGGCGCGCTGTTGGTCTTCATTCCCTGCGTGGGCGAGTTCGTGATTCCCGAGCTGCTGGGCGGCCCGCAGACGCTCATGATCGGCCGCGTGTTGTGGGACGAGTTCTTCGCCAACAACGACTGGCCCATGGCCGCCAGCGTGGCGGTGGTGATGGTGCTGCTGATCATCGTGCCACTGGCCTTGTTCAACAAATACCAGGCCGAACAGTCCGCCGGAGGCCGAGCATGAGAAACCCCGCAGGCGAACGCACGTCCAAGGTCTGGCTGATCGGCGGTTTCGCCTTTCTGTACCTGCCCATCCTCACCCTCATCGTGCTGAGCTTCAACGCCAGCCCGCTGGTCACCACCTGGGCCGGTTTCTCCTTCAAGTGGTACGGTGAGCTGGTGCGCGACACCGTCATCATCGAAGGCTTTCTGCTGTCGCTCAAGATCGCGCTGATGACGGCCACCGCCTCGGTGCTGCTGGGCACCTTCGCGGCGGTGGCGCTGACCAAGTTCCCGCGTTTCACCGGCCGCACCTTTTTCTCCGGCATGGTGAACTCGCCCCTGGTCATGCCCGAGGTCATCATCGGCCTGTCGCTGCTGCTCACGCTGGTGTCGCTGCAGCGCCTGACCGAAGACCTCTTCGGCACCGGCTGGCCCGACCGAGGCACCTTCACCATCTGGATCGGCCACACCCTGCTGGGCATGGCCTACGCCACCGTGGTCATCACCTCGCGCTTGCGCGAAATGAACCCGCAGCTCGAAGAGGCCGCGCTCGACCTCGGCGCCAAACCCTGGCAGGTGTTTTTCCTCGTCACGCTGCCCTTGATTTCGCAGGCCCTGGCCTCGGCCTGGCTGCTGTCCTTCACCTTGTCGCTCGACGACGTGGTGCTGTCGGCCTTTCTGTCCGGCCCCGGCTCCACCACTTTGCCCATCGCCATCTTCAGCCGCGCGCGCCTCGGCCTTAACCCCACCGTGAATGCGGTGGCCACGCTCACGGTGTTGGTGGTCAGCATCGGTGTGGTGGCTGCCAGCCTGTGGATGGCCCGTTTGGAGCGCAAGCGCGCACGTGAGATGGCCGCGGCCATGAAGACCTGATTTCGCTAACGTCAATACCCACTAGGAGAAGCCGATGAAAATGAACAAAAAGGCCTTGCTGATCGCCATGGCCGCCGCCATGCCCTGGCTGGGCGC
>DASUIK010000301.1:0-9048 GCA_036279795.1 Burkholderiaceae bacterium
GGCGGCGGGCGCCTGGTGGCACTGCCCAATGCAAGGTGCCTCGATCACCTGCACCGACGCGTCGCCCGCCAGCTGGGCCTGCAAGCCGTGCAACAGGGATGAAGCGCCAGCCATGGAACACGACAGGCTGGTGCACACCCGCACCGTGGTGCGCGGCACGGCCGCGTCGTCGTCCACGATCTGGAAGTGGTGGTAGAAGCTGGCCACCTCGAAGACCTCGACCTGGCTCAGCCGCAGGTGCTCGGCCAGCGCGGCCAGGTGGCCTTTGCGCAGGGCACCTTCGGCGTCATTGAGGCGGTGCAGGTGTTCGATCAGCAGGTCGGCACGCGGCGCCAGGCCGTCACACAAAGCCGCCACGCGCGCGCGGTCGGCGGTGGCCACCTGCCGGCCCTTGGGGGTGTTTCGCAGCCGGCCTTTGCCCGGCAAATCCATGCGGCGCAAGGGCACCGCCTGCACACCGGCCAAGCGCCCATTCGATGGTGTTGTCTCGTTCATCCAGCCAGCGTAGCACCGCACCCGGTTTTTAATATGCACACACTTGCATAATTCCACCATGCTGCGCTTCACCCTCCAACCCCAATGGCGCATCGAGCGCGAGGCTGGCGACACGCTGGATGTGAGTGCGTTGCTGGCCCTGCTCGCGGCGGTGCAGGACAGCGGCAGCATTGCCCAGGCCGGGCGCGAACTGGGCCTGTCCTACCGCAAGGCCTGGGGGCTGGTGGGCGAAGGGGAACGCCTGCTGGGGCAGCCCCTGGTCAGCCGCGAACGCGGCCGGGGCTCGCTGCTCACCGAGACCGGTCAGCGCCTGGTGTGGACGGATGCGCGCATCAACGCACGCCTGCAGCCCCTGCTGGCCTCGCTGGGCTCGGAAATGGGCGGAGAACTCGCAGGCACACAGCGCCGAACCCGGCCGGTGTGCCGCCTGCACGCCAGCCACGGCTTTGCGGTGGCGGCCCTGCACGAACTGTTGACCGCGCGGCGCGTGCCCATCGATCTGCGCTACCGCAACAGCCTGGAGGCGGTGGCGGCGTTGGCGCGTGGCGAATGCGACTTGGCGGGTTTTCACGTCCCGCTGGGCGAGTTGCAACACGAAGCGGCACAACGCTACCTGCAGTGGCTCAAGCCCGAACGACACCGGCTGGTGCTGCTGGCGGTGCGCACCCAGGGACTGTTTCTGGCGCCGGGCAACCCGCTGGGCGTGCGCGGCCTGGCCGACCTGACCCGGGCGGGCGTGCGCTTCGTCAACCGCCCCGAGGGCTCAGGCACCCGCATGCTGACGGAGCTGTTGCTGGGCCGCCATGGCATCGCACCCGCGGCCGTCACGGGCTACAACACCACCGAATTGACCCACGCTGCCGTGGCCGCCTTTGTGGCCAGCGGCATGGCCGACGTGGGCCTGGGCGTGCAGACGGCGGCCCAGCGTTTTGGCCTGCATTTCATCCCTTTGCAACGCGAACGCTACTTCTTTGCCCTGGCCACCGACACCCTTGCGCAGGGCGATCTGCCCCCGGTGCTGGCGGTGCTGCGTTCACCGGCCTTCCGCGCCCGCGTGGCAGCTTTGAGCGGCTACGACGCCAGCGCCACCGGCGCCACGCTGACCTTGGACGAGGCGTTCAGCCGGTGACCGCAGGCGCCCTCACTTGCCACTGTTGGGAAACGAAAAGCCCTGGGCGTCGGGTGCGATGCCCAACCGTTGAAACCACTCCGGGCCCAGTTCGTTGACCCGGGGTGCCGCGCAGGCCAACGTGGTGATGGCCCGGCCGTTGCGTTCCACCTGCACCCCTTCCCGAACCTCTGTGGCGCCGTTGCGCCCCCAGCGGCCAACGCCGCTGTAGACCACATAGCCAAACGGACCTTGGGTAAAACGCAGCCACACCCCACCACCTCCCGCAAAAGGTGCCACTTCACCGGTGGCGGTGCGCGCGGGAACGGTGGGCACTTTGGGCAGCTCCAACTCGGGCACGCCGCCCGCTGCCGCGCCAAAGCGGTACCACAACTGGCCGCGCTGCGCAGACGCGCCCTGGCTCACGCACACCGAAACGCGTTTCGCACCCGCGTCGCAGGTGTAGAGATCGGTTTCACCAGGCTGGCACCAGGAGGCGCCCGAAGCACTTGGTGCCGCGGCGGGGCGCGCCGCTGTCTGTATGGGGTTGGCGCGGGTCACCAGGGCCACCACATCGGACCGGGTGCATGTGGTGTCCCCCTGGCAGGAGGTTGCCATCACCCGGGTGGTCTGGTAGGCCAGCGTCACGGTTTGACCCACGAGGCGGTCGGCCTGGTCGCACAAGGCGAAATCGGCCATCTCGCGCTGCACCCGACCGGCCTCGTCGCTCAACTCGGCATAGCAAGCGGCATCACCCCGCTCCAGGTCCAGCAAGCGGCCCTGGGCAAGTTTGCGCTGCCCACCCACGGCCACTGTGGGCGACGCTGGCGCCAGGGCCGCCTTGCGCATGGCCTGTGCGATGGCGAGCGTGGTGGCGGCCTCGGCTTGCGCCAACGCGTCGCCAGGCGACAGCGCGGTTCTGGACAGGCCAGCCAGCATGTGCACCAGACGGCCCTGCTGAAAATACAGCCGGTGCTCGTTGCGCACCTCCAACGCACCGTTGTGCTTGAAGCCTTGGGTGGTGCGCAGCGCAAACACCAAATCGCCTTCGGCCGTGAAGTAGAGGTCGGTCAGCACGTTGCCCGAGTCGTCCGGATCGGTGACGGACAACCGGCGCAGCGCGCCTTGGTCCGACCAGGCCACCACCGCACTGGTGTAGTCCACCCCAGGCACCCGGGCACGGAAGCGCTGGGTGGCCATGCGCGGGCTGTTCTGGTTCACCTCGGCGTAGGTGGCGCGCGCCTGTGCCAGGGTGTCGGCGTCGGCCGCCCTGGCTGGCTGGCCCAGGCAAGCGCCAGCGAGGGACAATGCCGCCGCGCAAGCGGCGGCTGAGGACAAGCGGTGTGTGTGGATCATGAGGTTGTCCGGTGGGCTGCACGTCATCAACGCGTTCGCACCACCCCGGCGCCCACGCGGCTGGCGGCCTCCCAGGCACCGCTTTCAAACCAGGTGTCACCGTCCAGGTAAGCGCGCAACATGGGCAAGGCATCCTGCCCCCAGAACAGGCGCCCATCGACCTCGAACGTGGGCACACCGAACACCCCTGCGGCGATGGCCGCGTCGGTGTGGGTGCGCAGTTGCTGTTTGGCTTGCGGGCTGTCGGGTGCCTGCATGGGGTGGCCACACTCGGCCATGTGCGCGGCCAGGTGCTCCTGCAAGGCCCCCAGCCGAGCTGGATCGTTGGGGTCACCCCCACCGTGCCACACGTGATGGAACAGTGCCTCGGTGACGAAGCGGCTGGTGCCCCCTTGCGCACCCGGATGCAACGAGCACGCGGCCGCCAGGCGCAGCAGCGCAAGCGGGTTGAACGGGTGACTGGCCGGCATCTCCAGACGCACACCTGCCCGGTGGGCCAGCCAGGCCACCTGGCGGTAGGTCCAGTCGCGCTTGGGTGCGATCTCGGCCGGGCCCAGCTGGCCGTGGTGGGCCAACACGCCGGCAAAGAGTACCGGCACGTGGCGCACCCGGTGACCCAAGCCCGCCATGGCCTGCGGCCACGCCTCGAACGCGAGGTGGGCATAAGGCGAAATCACGTCGTAGAAAAAGGTGATGGTCTTCACGGCTATTCGGATGGGGCACCGCCCAGGACACCGCGTCATGGGTACAGTTGAGCCATGGCGATTCTGAAACAAAAACAATGACCCCCCTACCCTGCGCCTGGCGCGGGCTGTGGCGGGCAGCGTTGTGCCTCTGCCTGTTGTGCTGGCAAACGCTGGGGTTTGCCGCCGTGCCGCTGGACCGAGCCCAGGGACGCGGCCTGCCCGTGGGCGCCCAGTCCCTGCATTGGGTGGACCCGTCGGGCAGTGCCGATCTGGCGGGCGCACAGGCCGCCCACGCAGCGGGCCGTTTTCAGCCCGTTCAGCCCGGCACACGCACCGGGCAGGACGAAGAAGTCCATTGGCTGCGCATCGCAGTCGAACAGACCCGCCACCACGGCGACTGGGTGCTGGCCCTGCACACCACCGCCATCGACGACGTGCGCTTTTATGGCCCGTTTGACGCGCGCGGCGAGGCGCTGGCGCCCCCTGTGCTGACCGGCCTGGTGCAGGCTTACGACACCCGCCCGATGGGCAACGAGCGGCCCGCCATGCGCCTGCAGCTGGAGGAGGCCGGCCCGTACGTGGTGTTCATGCGGCTGCAATCGCGTTCATCACAAACGCTGGACGTGTCGGCCTGGGACACCGTGACCTACCTGCAATCGCGCCAGCACAAACGACTGTTTGACGGCATCGTCTACGGCATCCTGCTGGTGCTGCTGGTCTACAACCTGGTGCTGGCCTACGTGTTCCGACACGACAGCTACGGCCTGTATGTGCTCACCTGCGCCGCCGCCCTCTTCACCCTGGCCAGCTTCAATGGCCACGCGGCCCACTACCTGCTGGGGGAATGGCCGTGGTGGCAGCAGCGCAGCAACATGCTGGGGTCTGCGCTGTGGATTCTGTTCGGCGCGCTTTTGTGTCGGGGGTTCCTTGAGCTGCGGCAACGCCTGCGCTGGGCCAACCGGCTGGTGCTCGCGGTGGCGTCGGTCGCGGGCCTGGCCGCATCGCTGGCACTGATCGGCTGGACCAACTGGGCCCAGCAGCTGGTGGAGCTGAGCGCCGCCGTGGGCACGTTGCTCGCTGCCTGGGCCGCCGTGCAGGTGTGGCGACAAGGCTTTGTGCCGGCCGCCTGGTACCTGTGCGGACAGGCACTTCTGTTCCTCTCGGCCCTGGCCGTGGTGGGGGTGAACTGGGGTTTGCTGGATGCCCCATTTGTACTGGCCAACGGCCTACAGATCGGCGTGGTGGCCGAGATGCTGGTGTTTGCCTACGCGCTCAGCGCGCGCGTGCGCCTGATGCGCCAGCGCCAGAGCGAATTGCGCCGCGAAGCGGATGACCTGGCCGAAGCCGTGGCCACCGACGCCTTGACCGGTCTGGCCAACCGCGTGGGGCTGAGCCGACGCGCACAGCAGCTGCACGCCGAGGCACAAGCCCACGCCGTGATGCTGCTTGACCTCGACCGCTTCAAGCCCGTGAACGACACCCATGGACACGAGGTGGGCGACCGGCTGCTGATCGAAGTGGCGCGGCGTCTCCAGACACAGATGCGCGAAGGGGATCTGGTGGCCCGGCTGGGGGGCGACGAGTTTGTGATCCTGCTCGGCGGTCACCACACACCAGCGCAGCTCGCGGCCCTGGCGCAACGCCTGTGCGACGCCGTCCGTCAACCCTTGCTGCACGCCGGGCACCTCATCACCGTGGACGCCAGCATCGGCATCGCGCGTTGCCCCGAGCACGGACAGACGCTGACCGAACTGCTGCGCCACGCCGACGCGGCCATGTACCGCGCCAAGCAGGCCCACAGCGGGTTCGCGTTCTACGAGCCCGCCAGCGCATCCGCCTGACGGGCCTCGATCAGGCCCCAGATGCGCAGGCGCTCGGCATCGCTTGCCCGCCCCCACGCCACGATTTCGTCGATGCTGCGCCAGCACCCCTCACACAAGCCGGTGGCGGGCAACATGCGGCACACACCCACACACGGCGAAGGGACGGCACCCGCGGGCGCGGTTTTGCGCGCTCGGGCCAGGGTGATGGGCGTGGTCGGGGAAGTCACGGCGCCAGCTTAATCGAGAGCCACATCGGCCACCGGCGCACCGGTCAAAGCCCCCAGGTCCTGCGGTGCCAGACGGAACACGCCGTGCGGGTGGCCCGCTGCCGCCCAGATGACCTCAAAGCGGAACAGCTCGCGGTCCACCAGCAGCACGGGCGCCTGGGCATGGGCCACGGGCGACACCCCGCCGATGGAGAACCCGGTGCTGGCCTTGACGAAATCGGCATCGGCCCGGCCCAGCTTCTGGCCTTCGGCACACACCAGGGCCTGCACCTTTTTTTCGTCCACGCGCTTGTCGCCCGAGGTGACCACCAACACGGCCGCGCCGTCAGGCTTCCGCTTGAACACGATGCTTTTGGCGATCTGCCCCAGGTCCACGCCCAGGGCATCAGCGGCCTGCTGCGCCGTGCGCGCCGCATCGTCCAGCATCACGGGTGCATGCGGATGCCCCAGGCGCGCCAGCTCGGCGGTCACGCGCAACACGCCCTCGGGCAGGTTTTTTTCACTCATGAGAAACGTCTCTTCAAACAGCGGCGCTTGCGCCCCGGCGCACCATCAACAAGCTGGCACCCATGGCCATCAACACCCCACCGAACACGCGGTTTTGCAGCAGCCGCGCGCGGGCGCCACGCATCCAGGCCTGCAGGCTGGAGGCCAGCCAGGCGTAGCCGTGCATCACCACCAAGTCGACCGCCACGGTGGTGACCAGCAAGATCAGCAGCTGCAAGCCCATGGGGCCTTGGGGGTCGATGAACTGCGGCAGCACCGCCACCATGAACACGATGCCTTTGGGGTTGGTGACGTTGGTGATGAAACCGCGCGTGACCCGTTGACGCACGCTGAGGTCGGCATTGGGCAGCAGCGTCGCATCGGTCTGGGCGGCCACCGGCGCGCGCCACTGCGACCAGCCCAGCCAGATCAGGTAGCCCGCGCCCAACACTTTGACCACCAGAAAGGCCGTGGCCGACGCCAGCAGCAAGGCACCCACCCCCATGCCGGCCACCAGCAGAATGACGGCCAAGCCGAGTTGGAGCCCCAGGATGGTGGCCGAGGTTTTTTTCACGCCATAGGCCAGGCCATGGCTCATGGACAACACCGCCCCCGAGCCGGGCGATAAGGCTATGGCCCAAGAGGCCACGAAATAGGCGATCCAGGTTTGCAGTTCCATCACGCCGCCCGTTTGTTGAGGATGGCCGTGGCCACCCGCGAGTTGGGTTTGCGACCGAGCACGCTGCTGATGAACGCACCGGCATCGACCAGGGCATCGAGGTCAATGCCGGTGTCAATGCCCAGACCCTGCAGCAGGTAGACCACATCTTCGGTGGACACGTTGCCGGTGGCACCCTTGGCGTAAGGACAACCGCCCAGCCCGGCCACGGAGGACTGGAAATTCCACACGCCCATCTGCAACGCGGCGTAGGTGTTGGACAAGGCCTGGCCGTAGGTGTCGTGGAAGTGGCCGCAGATGTGGTCGATGTCGAAATGCGCCAGCGCCGCTTCGATGGCGCGCTGCACCTTCAGCGGTGTGCCCACGCCGATGGTGTCGGCCACATCCACACGCTGCACGCCAATGCCCTTCATGAGACCCGCCAGCATGGCCACACGCTCGGGCGCCACCTCGCCTTCGTAAGGGCAACCCACGGTGCAGCTCATGGCGCCGCGCACCGCGATGCCGGCCGCCAGTGCGGCTTGCACCACGGGGGCAAAACGCTCGATGCTTTCGGCGATGCTGCAGTTGATGTTCTTCTGGCTGAAGGCTTCGCTGGCCGCACCAAACACCACGATCTCGTCGGGCCGGTCCAGCAGCGCGGCCTCAAAGCCTTTCATGTTGGGGGTGAGCACGCTGTAGCGCACGCCGGGCTGGCGCGTCATGCCGGCCATGACGTCGTGGTTGTCGGCCATCTGCGGCACCCATTTGGGGCTCACATACGACGTGACTTCGATCTCCTTCAGGCCAGCGGCCTGCAGCCGGTGCACCAACTCGATCTTGACCGCCGCCGGCACCGGCTGTTTTTCGTTCTGCAGCCCGTCGCGAGGGCCGACGTCGATGAGTTTGACCTGGGTAGGCAGGGCCATGTAAGTCTCCGAAAAAGAGTCAATACCCGCGCGCCGGGTCCACAAACCCCGGCAGCGTGTGGGGCGCTTCGCCCGACCGCAAGCGTTCGATCTTGGCGGCAATCTGGGCAATGGATTCGTCGCGCAGGGTGCGCGCCGAAGTGTGGGGTGTGACAGTGATGCGGCGGTGTTTCCAGAAAGGGTGGTCTGCAGGCAAGGGCTCGGTGCGGAACACGTCGAGCGTGGCACCGGCCAGGTGCCCCATGTCGAGCAAGGCCAGCAGGTCGTCGTCCACCAGGTGGGCGCCGCGCGCCACGTTGATGAGGTAAGCCCCGGGCAGCAGGCGCTGCAATGTGTCGCGGCGCAGGATGTTTTCGGTCTGCGGCGTGAGCGGCAGCAGGTTGACCAGCACGCGCGTGCCGGCCAGGAACTCGTTGAACTCGGCCTCGCCACTGAAGGTGGTGACGCCCGGCATCTTGTGTGGCGTGCGGCTCCAGCCGCGCACCGGAAAATCGAACTGCGCCACCGCCTGTGCCACGCGCTGGCCCAGCACGCCCAGGCCCAAAATGCCCACGGGGAAATCGGCACGGCTGCGGGGCTTGCGGTACGACCACTTGCCCTCAGCCACATCGGCCTCGTAGCCATCGAATTCGCGGAAGTGGCGGATGAGCGCATGGCACACGTACTCGGCCATTTGCACCGACATGCCAGCGTCGTCCAGCCGCACCACGGCCAGGTCACTCGGCAGCTTGAGCTTGAGCAGGCCGTCCACGCCGGCGCCAATGTTGAACATGGCCTTGAGGCGGGTCTGCTCGTCGATGAACTGCTGGGGAGGTGACCACACCACCGCGTAATCGGCGCGGGGCGCGCCGGGCTGCCACACGTCCACCAGCGCGCGCGGGATGGCCGCGCGCAAGCCACTGAGCCAGGGCTCGGGTTTGGTGTCGGTGCAACAGAAGGTGATGTAGGTGACGTCCATGAGGCTGCCGGCAAGGCGAGATGATCAACCCAGGATTATCGGCCGCCGCACCCAGCACGCCCCACACGCCACCCCCATGCCCCCATCACGCCGGGGTCAACTTGATGAGTTCCGCCCCTTCGGCCACCTGGTCGCCGGGGGCGTAGAGCAACTCCGCCACCTGCCCGTCGCCCGGCGCGGCAATGGTGTGCTCCATCTTCATGGCCTCCAGCACCGCCAGGGCCTGGCCCTTCTTGACGCTGTCACCCGCTTTCACCGCAAACGACACCACCTTGCCCGGCATGGGCGCGGTGAGGCGCCCGCCCTCGCTGGCGGCCTCGCC
>DASUIK010000302.1:0-4500 GCA_036279795.1 Burkholderiaceae bacterium
GCCTGCGCCGTCCAACTGGCCAGGGCGGCGTCGCTGGGATAGAACAGCGCGCGTTCATCGAGCTGGATTTCGCAACGCGCCCCGTGCCGTTCCAAAGCGATGCGCACCGGCAGGCCCCGCACCAGTTCACCTTGTTCCGTCATCTCGCGCACAGGCGCAAAGGTCTTGACCAAATCGGCGATCGGCGGGTTGCTGCCGTTGACCGCCACACGCAGGAATTTGCCAAAGCGGCAACGTGCGGTGGGCAGGTCCCACACCTGGGTGATCTTCAGGCGCAGGCCGCCCGAAAAACGGTCGTGTTGCGCCTGCGCCATCACGATGACCAGTTCGTCGTCCTTGAGCAGATTCTTGTGGGCGTTGATCAGGCTTTCGTCGGCCGAGGCTTCGACCGTGCCAGTTTTGTCGTCCAGCTTGAAAAGGGCCAGCTTGCCGCGTTGGCCGTTGATGACCCGCAGGTCGTTGACAATGCCGGCCAGCAACTGTTGCTCGCGCGAGTCCACCAGATCGGCCAGCGGCGTGCGTGCAAATCGCCGCACCTCGCGCTCAACCTCGTCGAACAAATGACCCGACAGGTAGAAGCCAATGGCGGTTTTCTCGAAGGTCAGGCGCTCTTTCACGCCCCACGGCACCACGTCGGCCAAGGCCGGCTCCTCGTGGCTGGCCCCCGGGCCTTCATCCATCATGTCGAACAGGCCGCCCTGATTGGCGTTGGCCACGCGTGCAGCGGCAAAGTCGAAGGCCTGCTCCAGCGAAGCGAGCAGCGCCGCCCGGTTGAGTTCGATGGCATCAAAAGCGCCGGCCTTGATCAGGGCTTCGACCGTACGCTTGTTCACGCGCTGCTTGTCCACCCGGACGCAGAAATCGCACAGGCTGGTGAACGGGCCCGCTTGCCCGCCAAATTCGCCACCGCCCCGCCCCTCGCGCGCGGCGACGATGGCCTCGATGGCCTGCTGACCCGTGCCCTTGACAGCGCCCAGGCCGTAGCGGATGACCTTGTCGCTCACCGGCTCGAAGCGGTAGTTGCCCCGGTTCACGTCGGGCGGCTCGAAGCTGAGGCCAAAATTTTTCTGCGCGTCTTCGAACAACACCTTGAGCTTGTCGGTGTTGTCCATTTCCACGGTCATGTTGGCGCAGAAGAACTCGGCCGTGAAATGCACCTTGAGCCAACCGGTGTGGTAGGCCAGCAGTGAGTAAGCGGCGGCGTGCGACTTGTTGAAGCCGTAGCCTGCGAACTTCTCCATCAGGTCGAAGACCTCGTCGGCCTTGTCCTGCGGGATGCCGTGGGTGGCCAGCGCGCCCGCGCGGAATTTCTCGCGGTGCTCGGCCATTTCCTCGGCCTTCTTCTTGCCCATGGCGCGGCGCAGCAAGTCGGCGCCACCCAGCGAGTAGCCGCCGAGGATCTGCGCGGTCTGCATCACCTGCTCCTGGTAGACCATGATGCCGTAGGTCTCGCTGAGCATGTCGGCCACGGCCGGGTGCGGGTATTCCACCGGCTCCTTGCCGTGTTTGCGGTTCACGAAGCTGGGGATCAGGTCCATGGGGCCCGGTCGGTACAGCGCGTTCAGGGCGATCAGGTCCTCCAGCCGGCTGGGTTTGGCGTCGCGCAGCATGCCCTGCATGCCGCGGCTTTCAAACTGGAACACGGCTTCGGTCTTGCCTTCCGAGAACAGCCGGTAGGTGGGCTTGTCGTCGAGCGGGATGTTCTCGAAGGCGAAGTTGGCCTGGCTCTTGTGGCGCTTGACGATGAACTCTTTGGCAATCTCCAGGATGGTCAGCGTCGCCAGGCCCAGGAAGTCGAACTTCACCAGGCCCACGGCCTCCACGTCGTCTTTGTCGTACTGGCTCACGGCCGATTCGCTGCCCGGCTGTTGGTAGAGCGGGCAGAAGTCGGTGAGCTTGCCGGGCGCAATCAGCACGCCCCCCGCGTGCATGCCCACGTTGCGGGTCATGCCTTCGAGCTTTTGCGCCATTTCCACCAACGCCTTGACGTCTTCCTCTTGCTCGATGCGCTCGGCCAACAGCGGTTCGGCCGCGATGGCGTATTTTTCTCTGTCATCGCCTTTGAGGTCGGGCGGCGGGTATTGCAGCGTGACCGGCTTGCCCGGTTTGTTGGGGATCAGCTTGGAGATGCTGTCGCAGAAGCCGTACGGGAAGTCCATCACCCGGCCCACGTCGCGGATGGCCGCACGGGCCGCCATCGTGCCGAAGGTGGCGATCTGGCTCACCGCGTCCTTGCCGTACTTGTCCTTCACGTAGTCGATCACCCGATCGCGGTTGGACTGGCAGAAGTCGATGTCGAAGTCGGGCATGGAGACCCGCTCGGGGTTGAGGAAGCGCTCGAACAGCAGGTTGTATTCCAGCGGGTCCAGGTCGGTGATCTTCAGCGCGTAGGCCACCAGCGAACCGGCGCCCGAACCCCGGCCCGGGCCCACGGGGCAGCCATTGTTCTTGGCCCACTGGATGAAGTCACCCACGATGAGGAAGTAGCCCGGGAAACCCATCTTGAGGATGGTGTTCAGCTCGAACTCCAGGCGCTCCACGTAACGTGGCCGCTCCTTGTCGCGGCGCGCCTCGTCGGGGTAGAGGTGGCGTAGCCGTTCCTCCAGGCCCTCGAAGGACACGTGGCGGAAATAGTCCTCGGTGGACAGGACCTGCCCATTGACCGGCGGGATGGGGAAGTTGGGCAGTTGCGGTTTGCCCAACACCAGGGTCAGGCTGCAACGGCGGGCAATTTCCAGCGTGTTGGCCACGGCGCTGGGCACATCGGCAAACAGGGCGGCCATCTCGGACGCGGTCTTGAAGTGCTGCTCGCGGGTGAACTTGCGCACACGGCGCTGGTTGCCCAGAATCTCGCCCTCGGAAATGCACACCCGAGCCTCGTGCGCCTCGTAGTCTTCCGGCGCCATGAACTGCACCGGGTGCGTGGCCACCACTGGCAGGCCCAAGCGCGCGGCCAGGGGCACGGTGGCTTGAACCAGGCGCTCGTCGTCGGGGCGGCCGGCGCGCTGCACCTCCAGGTAAAAGCGGTGGGTAAACACCCCCGCCATCTGCAGCGCCACATCGGCCGCGCGGGCGCTGTCGCCACCCAACAGGGCCTGCCCCACCGGGCCGGTGTGGGCGCCCGACAGCAAGATGAGCCCCGCGCCCAGCTCTTGCAGCCATTCCCACTTGACCAGCGCCATGTCGCGCACCACGTTGCGCGTCCAGGCACGCGCCAGGATTTCGCACAGATTGAGGTAGCCCTCGCGGTTCTGCGCCAGCAGCAGCACGCGGGGCATGGGCTGGGCATTCGGGCCAGCCCCCGGCGCAGCAGCGGCGTCCGTGCCCAGGCCTTGCAGCATCACCTCGGCCCCCAGCACCGGCTTGAGGCCAGCGCCGCGCGCGCCCTTGTAAAACTTGATGCCACCGAACAGGTTGTTCAGGTCGGTGATGGCCAACGCGGGCTGGCCATCGGCGGCGGCGGCGGCCACCGCCTCGTCGATGCGGACGGTGCCGTCGACGACGGAAAATTCGGTATGGAGGCGGAGGTGGACAAACATGACCCGATTTTAGGGAGCCTGGCGCCCTGGCCTCGGTCTCGCCTGTCTCACCGAGCCAAAGCCGAGCCGCAGTGGTGGCAATACGCGGCCTGTGGGGGGTGGTCGCCCTGTCCACACACCTGGCACACCCGCCCAGGGTGGCGTGCCCCGGCGGCAGCGGCTTCGTCGCGTCGCTGCATGGTCATTTCGGCCGTCACGATGCCGGTGGGCACCGCCAGCGTGCCCCACCCCAGCAACATCATGGCCGATGAAATGAGCCGTCCCAGATCGGTCTTGGGCGTGATGTCGCCAAAACCCACCGTGGTCATGGTGGTGATGGCCCAGTAGATGGCGGTGGGGATGTTGACGAACCCGTTGGCCGGCCCCTCGACCACGTACATGACCGTGCCCATGACCACCACAATCATCAGCACCGCCGACAGGAATACCAGGATCTTGCGCCAGCTCGCCAGCAAGGCCGCGCCCATGGTCTGGTATTCGCGCATGAAAGTGGTGAGCTTGAAGATGCGGAACACCCTCAGCAAGCGCAGCACCCGCACGTCGATGAGTGCGTGCAGCCCCGGGAAAAACAGCGCGAGGTAGGTGGGGAGAATGGCCAACAGATCGATGACGCCAAAAAAGCTGCGCGCATAACGCAGCGGGTGTGTCACACACACGAGCCTGAGCACATACTCCAGCGTGAACAGGAGAGTGAAAGTCCACTCCAGCACATAAAAGACATGGCCCCAGCGGGCTTGCAGGGCGGCCACGCTGTCAGCGATAACCACCACCAGGCTGGCCAGGATGAGGCCCATCAGGAACTGGTCAAACCTCTGCCCTGCCCGGGTGTCGGACTCGAAAATGACGCGGAACAGCCCTGCCCGCCAGCCCGGTTCGGGCCGGCCGAAACGCTCGTCAGGGGGGATGTAAGCACCCAGGTTGGTGCGCTTGGGAATTGGGGCGGTGCTCATGGTGCGATGTT
>DASUIK010000303.1:0-2872 GCA_036279795.1 Burkholderiaceae bacterium
TGGACGGTGACGCACTGCGCCGACAAGGCATCAAGCTGCGGCCCACCGACAACATGGGCCTGGCCGGCCACTGGCGGCTCAGCGTCCAGCCCCCCGCCGCGCAAGCGGCACTTCATCAAGCCCTGCTGCAACACCCATGAACCTCGCCCAACAACTCCAGGCCTGTCTGGACAACAAAACCAAACCCGTGGGCTCCCTCGGCCGCCTCGAAGCGCTGGCACTGCGCCTGGGGCTCATCCTTCAAAGCACCATGCCCGAACTGCGCGAGCCACAGATGCTGGTGTGCGCGGGCGACCACGGCCTGGCCGCGCGCGGCGTGTCGGCCTACCCCAGTGACGTCACCTGGCAGATGGTGGAAAACTTCCTGGCCGGCGGCGCGGCGGTGAGCGTGCTCGCGCGCCAGCACGGCATTGCCCTCACCGTGGTGGACTGCGGCGTGCGCCACGATTTCGCGCCCCGCCCCGGTCTGCTCGTGCGCAAGATCGCCCCCGGCACCGCCGACGCACTCGACGGCCCCGCCATGAGCGAGGCGCAGTGCCAGGCCGCCCTGGCCAATGGCCGCAGCGTGGTGCAAGGCCTGCCGGGCAACGCGCTGCTCTTGGGCGAAATGGGCATAGGCAACACCTCGGCCGCCTCGTTGCTGTTGGCGCGCCTGGGCGGGCTGGACATCACGGACGTGACCGGCGCCGGCACCGGGCTGGACGCGCCCGGCGTGCAACACAAGATCGCCGTGCTGCGCCAAGTGCTGGCGCGCCACGCCACCGCCACCGCGCCACTGCAGGCGCTGGCTGCCTTCGGTGGCTTCGAGATCGCCACCCTGGTGGGTGCGGTGTTGCAAGCCGCGCAGGAACACCGCGTGGTGGTGGTGGACGGCTTCATCGCCAGCGCCGCCGTGCTGGTGGCCAGCCGGCTGGATACCACAGTGCTGGACCATTGCGTGTTCGCCCACCGCTCCGGTGAGCCCGGCCATGCCCTGATGCTGGCCCTGCTGCGCGCAGAACCGCTGCTGGACCTGAGCCTGCGCCTGGGCGAGGGCTCGGGCGCGGCCCTGGCCTGGCCGCTGCTGGTGTCGGCTTGCGCCATCCTGCGTGAGATGGCCAGCTTCGAGTCGGCCGGCGTGGCCCGTGCGGACACTGAAATGCCCACGGCATGACCACCGCGATCCGTCACTTCCTGCTGGCACTGCAATTCTTCACCCGCATCCCGGTGACGGGGCGGCTGGCGGCCTGGGTGGGCTACAGCCCGGCCATGCTGCGGGCCAGCGCGGTGCATTTTCCCGGCGTCGGCTGGGTGGTGGGGGGGCTCAGCGGCGCGGTGTTCGTGGGGCTGTGTTGGGCCTTGCCGCCGCTGCCCGCTGCCCCGTGGGTGGCGGCGGCGCTGAGCACCGTGTTCAGCGTGCTGCTGACCGGGGCTTTCCACGAGGACGGCCTGGCCGATCTGGCCGACGGCCTGGGAGGCAGCCTGGACCGCGAGCGCGCGCTGGACATCATGAAGGACTCGCGCATCGGCAGCTACGGTGCGCTGGCACTGGTGCTGGCCGGCGCCACCAAACTGGGCCTGCTGGCGCTCATCGCCCAACACAGCGTGGCACTGGCCGCTGCGGCTTTGTTCGGCGCCCACGTGTTCTCGCGCCTGCTGCCGCTGTGGGTCATGCACCGGCAACCGCACGTGGGCGACACGCCGCGCTCCAAGTCCAAGCCCCTGGCCGACGCCATGGGCGGCTGGGCCTTGCTGCGCGCCAGCCTGTGGTGGTGGCCCGCGCTGTTGGTGCTGTCTGTGCTGCAGCCCCAGGCGCCCTGGTGGCAGGCCATGCTGTTGGCCGCCCTGGGCATGGCCTGGGTGGCGCGGCTGCTGCGCCAGCGCCTGGATGGCTTCACCGGCGACGGCCTGGGCACGGTCCAACAGGTGAGTGAAGCGGCCTTCTACCTGGGCCTGGCCCTGGGCTTGCCCACATGAAGCTGTGGCTGCTGCGCCATGCCCGCGTGTTGGCCGCGCCCGGGCTGTGCTACGGCGCCAGCGACCTGCCCGCCGACCCGGAAGCCACACAGAAGGCCGCACAGGACGCCGCCACCGCGCTGCCAGCAGGCTTGCCGGTGTGGGTATCGGGCCTGGGCCGGGCACGGCAATTGGCGCACGCGCTGAGCGTGCTGCGCCCCGATCTGGGCGTCCCCCGCTGCGACGTGCGGCTCAATGAAATGGACTTTGGCTGCTGGGAAGGCCAGGCCTGGGACAACATCCCGCGCGCGGCCATCGACGCCTGGACCGCCGATTTCACTCACCACCGCTTTGGCGGGGTGGAAAACACCCAGGAGGTGTTGGACAGGGTCGCCGCCGCGCTGGCCGACGTGCACGCGCAGGTGGGTGCGAGCGGCGAAGCCGTGTGGGTCACCCACGCGGGGGTGGTGCGGGCGGTGATCTTGCTGACCACACAGGGACGGCGCCCGATTCGCAACGCGCGCGAATGGCCCGACACCCCTGTGGGTCACGGCGAGCTGATGGGGATCGACGTCACACCGGGTTGTGCCGCACTTGGCACAGCATCCGGATCAAGGCCCGGTTGACATCATCGACCCGGAACTCGTGTGTGTGGCAGATCAGCGGCAACTCGCCCATGGCGTGCAGGTCCTCCATGTGGCGGGCCAGATCGAGGTAGCTCACATAGGGGCCATGGTGGTTGAGCAGCGCGTCGGTGATGCGGGACGACAGCGGGATGCGCGCCAGCGCCTCGGCGAGAGGCTCTTGCAGCAGGCCGTCGATGCGGGAGAACAGGCCGGTGGTGTGGATCTCGGCGCGCAGGTCGTGCTCGGGGCCGGCGTCCATCAGGTAGTCCATCAGGTGGGCACGCAAGACCATGGCGTGGCGCACGGGGCGA
>DASUIK010000304.1:0-2105 GCA_036279795.1 Burkholderiaceae bacterium
CCGTGACGCCAAAGTGTTTGCCCAGGCGACGCGCCACGCGCAGTTGGGCGCGCTCGTGTTCGAACGACAGGCCGTAGCCCGACTTGATCTCGATGGCGCACACGCCCTCGTTCAGCAGGGCTTGCAGGCGCGGCGCGGCCAGGGCAAACAGCTCGTCTTCGCTGGCAGCGCGCGTGGCGCGCACGCTGGAGACGATGCCGCCGCCCGCGCGTGCCACCTCTTCGTAGCTGGCGCCGGCCAGGCGCATGGCAAATTCGTTGGCACGCTGGCCGCCATACACCAAGTGGGTGTGGCAGTCGATCAGGCCGGGCGTGACCAGGGCCATGCGTCCGTTGTGCTGCGGCGCTTGAGCGTGTTCAGCAGGCAGGGCGCTGCGCTCACCCACCCACACGATGTGCCCGTGCTGCACCACGATGGCGGCATCGTCCACGGCGGCCGAAGCCTCACCGAGGGCTTCGGGAGCGAGTCGCAGATCGGTCCACACGCCATCGGCGCTGGGCAGTTGGGCAAAAGGGGTCATGGTGTCGCGGGGTGGATGGCGACGGCCAGCAGGGCCGCGTCGGGTTCGGGGCAGGACAGCGGCCAGGTCAGCGCTTCATCGGTCCACCACAGGCCTTGGCCCGGTGCCAGCGTGTGTGCGCCGGCCGACCAGGTGCCGCGCACCGCCATCAACACACCGGCTGGTGCCGCCGTGGTGGTGTCGCTGCGGCACACCCACACGCCGGCACGGCAGGCGGCGCGGCGGGTCATCACGTTGAAGTCGTGGCAGTCGCCGTCCAGCAGCGTGCCCATCACCGGCGCCTCACCCGCGAAGGCAAAGGGAACCAGCGGTGTATTCAGCGCGTGGTCGAATGTGAGGTCGGGTGCGCCATCGGTGCTGTGCAGGCGCACGCCCGCGCCTTCCAGCAGGGTGATGACGCGGTCCACACCCGCGAAGGCCGAGAACGGCCCATCGCTGGCGATGTGGGCGATGCTCACCCGCCAGTCGAAGGCGTCCATGCCCGCGCCGGGCGGCTGGCACACGATCTCGCGTGTGACGCCGCCGCCGTTTTTCCACGGCGTGGCGATCAGCGAGGTGCGGTCGAAACGGTGGACGGTCATGTCAGTGCCGCCCGGCCGCCCGAAGGCACTGACGCACCCCCTCGGGGGGCAGCGATGCGCGAAGCGATGAGCGTGGGGGTCATATCAAGCCCGCGTGAGCACAGCCTGCAGGAACTCGCGCGTGCGCGCCTGCGTCGGCTGGCTGAAGATCACATCGGGTGAGCCCGATTCGATGATGCCGCCGCCGTCCATCACCACCACCACGTCGGCCACCTCTTTGGCGAAACCCATTTCGTGGGTCACCACCATCATGGTCATGCCTTCGCTGGCCAGCAGTTTCATGACCTGCAGCACCTCGCCCACCAGTTCGGGGTCCAGGGCCGAGGTTGGCTCGTCGAACAACATCACACGCGGCTTCATGGCCAGGGCGCGGGCGATGGCCACACGCTGCTTCTGCCCGCCCGAGAGGCTGGCCGGCATGGCCTCGGCCTTGTGCGACAGGCCCACCTTTTGCAGCAGCACATCGGCCTCGGCATCGGCCTCGGCGCGGCTGAGGCCACGCAGCTTGCGCGGGCCCAGCGTCACGTTGTCGCGCACCGACAGGTGCGGGAACAGGTTGAAGGACTGGAACACCATGCCCACCTCTTCGCGCAGGGCGTTGAGGTCGGCGTCGGGCAGCATCTGGCCTTCGTTCACCAGGGTGCGGCCGCAGATGTCAATGCGGCCGCCCTGGGCTTGTTCAAGTCCGTTGCAGCAGCGCAAAAAGGTGCTCTTGCCCGAGCCGCTGGGCCCAATGACCACCACCACCTGCGAGGGCAACACGTCGAAGTCGATGCCATTGAGTACCACGTGGTCGCCGAAGGCCTTGCGCAGCCCGCGGATGCGGACGATGGGCGCGTTGTCGGCCCCGTTGTTGGCTTGAGCGCCCTTCATTGCACCATCCCCCCGGCACGCAGCCGCATCTCGATCTTGCGCAGGGCCAGCGTGGTCAGGCCGGTCAGCACAAAGTACATCACCGCGATGGCCAGGTAGACCTCCAGCGAGCGGTAGGACACGCTGATGAT
>DASUIK010000305.1:0-10227 GCA_036279795.1 Burkholderiaceae bacterium
CAACGCCGACCGCAGCAAGATTTCTGGCTTCCGCGTCAAGGCCACGCAGGGTGGGGAGGCAGTCAACGCCACCCCGCTGTCGATGTTGCGTGTGGCCTCGGTGGGCATGGTCGATGGCGCCATCCGCCTGCGCAGCGCCGACGGTGCCGCTTTTGCCTACAGCGACGTGCTCGCCTTCCAATAATTTTTCCCGGAGAACACCATGAGCTTCAACACCGGACTCTCTGGCCTGAACGCCGCCAGCCGCAACCTGGACGTGATCGGCCACAACATCGCCAACGCCAACACCACCGGCATGAAGGCCGGCCGCGCCGAGTTTGCCGAGCTGTACGCGGCTTCCATCGGCGCCAGTGGCGGCACAGCGGGGGGGATTGGCGTGGAAGTGGCGGCGGTGTCGCAGCTGTTCACGCAGGGCAACATCTCCATCACCGGCAACGACCTTGACCTCGCCATCAACGGCAATGGCTTCTTCAACGTGACGCAGACCAATGGCGACGTGGCCTACACCCGTGCCGGTGCGTTCAAGCTGGACAAGGATGGCTACTTGGTCACCAACTCGGGCGCGCAGCTCAACGGTTTCCAGGTCGATCCGGCCACTGGAACCGTGTTGCGCGGCGCCCAGCCCAGCCCGTTGCAGTTGCCCACGGCCAAGGGTTTGCCCGCCAAATTGACCGAAAACATCGTCGCAGGCCTCAACCTGGATGCCCGCGCCGCGACTGCGGTGGAGACGCCGCCCGTGGCGCCTGCCACCTTCCCCACCTTCGAGCCCCCGCTGGAGACCTACGGCACGTCCGTGGTGGTGTACGACCAGCAGGGTGTGGACGTGCCCGTCAACCTGTATTTCGTCAAACGCGATGTGAACACCTGGGAGGTGTTTTCCAAAGTGCCGAACGAGGATCCGGTGAGCCGCGGCAACATCGCTTTCCTGCCCGACGGCAGCTTCGACAACGATCCTGCCAACTCCACCTACCTGGCTGGCACGCCCATCGATGTGCCCACCAACTCGACCACGCCCCCGTCGACCTTCCCTGTGGCGCTGGACCTGACCGAGGTGACCCAGTTCGGCACGCGCTTCTCGGTCTATCAGCTGGAGCAGGACGGCTACGCACCCGGCGAACTCACCGGCCTGAGCTTTGAAGAGAACGGCGAACTGCTGGCACGTTACTCCAACGGCGAGTCGGTGCTCAGTGGCCAGGTGGCCTTGACCACCTTCCGCAACCTGCAGGGCTTGCAGCCTCAGAGCGGCGGTTACTGGATGCGCACGCTGGAGTCGGGCGAGCCAGTCACCAGCGTTCCGCGCGACCCCGGTTTTGGCACTTTGCGCCAGGGCGCATTGGAAGAGTCCAACGTCGACATCACGGCCGAGCTCGTCAACATGATCACCGCCCAGCGCAGCTACCAGGCCAACGCCCAGACCATCAAGACGCAGGATCAGGTGCTGTCCACCCTGGTGAACCTGCGCTGATCGCTGACGTTTTGCCCGCCGCCACAGGAGCCCAGCCATGGACCGCGTGATCTACACCGCGATGACCGGCGCCACCGCACTGGTGAACCGCCAGCAGGCCATCGCGAACAACCTGGCCAACGTGTCCACCAACGGCTTTCGCGCCGAGCTGTCCACGTACCGCTCGGTGCCCGTGCAGGGCTCAGGTGCAAGCACCCGGGTGATGGCGTTGGAGGCCACGGCCGGTCACCTGGAAACCCCGGGCACGCTGAACTCCACCGGACGCAACCTCGACGTGGCTGCCGTGGGCAACGCCTACTTCGCGGTCCAAGGGCTGGACGGTCTGGAGGCTTACACCCGCTCTGGCAACCTGCAGGTGTCGGTGGATGGCACGCTCACCAGCGCCACGGGCTTGCCCATGCTGGACGAAGGCGGCGCGCCCATCGCCATCCCCGAAAACGCGCAAGTGGCGATCGCCTCCGATGGCACGGTGTCGGCCCGTGTGGGCAACGACCCACCGCAGTTGCTCGGCCGCATGAAGTTGGTGACGCCCAACGACGAGGTGCGCGTCAAACGGGGTGACGATGGCCTGTACCGCGCGGCCGACCGCACCCCGCTGCCCCAGGACACCAATGCCCGCCTGAAGGACGGTATGTTGGAAGGCTCCAACGTCAACGCCATCGAGGCCATGGTCGGCATGATCGCCGTGGCCCGCCAGTTCGAGCAGCAGATGCGCCTGCTGCAAACGGCAGAAAAGAACGACCAGACTGCGGCGCAGCTTCTTGGCCTGAACGGCTGATAACGGAGGAACACGATGATCAACTCGCTGCAAATCGCCAAGACCGGCATGCAGGCCCAGCAAACCCAGCTGGATGTGATCTCGCACAACCTGGCCAACGTGGCCACGTCGGGCTTCAAACGCGGCAACGCTGTGTTCGAAGACTTGATCTACCAGAACCTGCGTCAGGTGGGGGCCAACAGCTCCGACCAGACCACGTTGCCCACTGGCCTGCAGCTGGGCCTGGGTGTGCGCACCGTGGCCACTGCGCGTTCTTACACGCAGGGCAACCTCCAGCAGACTGGCAACAACCTCGATGTGGCCATCAACGGCAACGGTTTTTTCCAGGTCGAGATGCCCGACGGCACCACCGCATACACCCGCGACGGCAGCTTCAAGCTGTCGGCCACAGGCGAACTGGTCACCTCCAGCGGCTACCGCGTGTTGCCCGGTGTGACCATTCAAGACCCGGCCACCCGCTCGGTGACCATCGCCGCCGACGGCACCGTGACGGCCGTGGTGGGCAACAACCCCCAGCCGCAGCCCGTGGGCACGTTGGAGCTGGCCACCTTCGTCAACCCGGCCGGTCTGGAACCGCGTGGCCAGAACATGTTCTCGGAGACACCCGCATCGGGAAACCCCACCACCGGCGCGCCCAACAGCGAAGGTCTGGGTCCCGTGATGCAGGGCTACCTGGAGCAGTCCAACGTGAGCGTGGTGCAAGAGCTGGTCAACATGATCCAGACGCAGCGCGCCTACGAAATGAATTCCAAGGCCATCCAGACCTCGGACCAGATGCTGCAACGCCTGGCCCAGCTCTGATGCGCTTTTGTTTGGAAGGTAACGCCATGAACGCCATTCACTTTGCCGGGCGCCGCGTGTGCGCCGCCCTGGGCGCCGCTGTGGCCTTGCTGGCCAGCACCGGGTGCGCCAACCTGTCGCAGATCCCCGATGTCGAGGTGGTCAAGGCCGAGCCCATCCGCTGGCCGCAGCCGCCACGCCCCGGCTCGGTGGAGGCGATTCCGACTGGCAGCCTGTTTGCATCGGCGCAATACCGCCCCGGCTTTGAAGACCCCCGCGCGCGGTTGGTGGGCGACAGCCTGACCATTCAAATCACCGAGCGCGTGACCGCCAGCCAGAAGTCAACCTCCAGTGTCAACCGCAAGTCCGGCCTCGAGGGCAGTGTGAGCGCATTCCCGTTCCTCAACAACACCTTGCTCGACAAACTGGGCGCCGGCGCCAGCACCAACAACACCTTTGCCGGCGACGGCACCACCGACACCAACAACACCTTCACCGGTGCCATCACCGCCACCGTGGTAGAGGTGCTGCCCAACGGCCACCTGGTGGTGGTGGGAGAGAAGCAGATCGGCGTGAACCAGAACGTGGACGTGCTGCGCTTCTCGGGCACGGTGGACCCGCGCACCATCGCGCCGGGCAACACGGTGTTGTCCACGCAGATCGCCAACACGCGCGTGGAATCGCGCGGGCGGGGGGCCCAGTTCGATGCGCAGACATTTGGGTGGCTTTCCCGCTTCTTTTTGACGCTTATGCCCTTTTAAGTTTTTCGACAATCGGTTTCATGGGGTCGGGGCGGGTTGAACAGCCACCGAACCTCAGGGAAAGGCCCCCATGAAACACACGCTCCAATTTCGCTTTTTGCCAGCCCTGGCCCTGTTGCTGGGCCTGCTGGCGGCGTGGCCCGCTCAGGCCCTGCGCGTCAAGGAAGTGGCGGCCGTGCAGGGCGTTCGCTCCAACTTGCTGACCGGCTATGGCCTGGTCATTGGCCTGGACGGCACCGGTGACCAGAGCACCCAGATGCCCTACACCACCCAGAGCCTGGCCAATTACCTTCAACAAATGGGCATCAGCCTGCCGCCTGGTCAGCGCCTGCAGCCGAAGAACATCGCTGCCGTGGTTGTCACCGCGCAGCTGCCGGCGTTTGCCCAGCCCGGTCAGGCCATCGACGTCACCGTGTCGTCGGTGGGCAATGCCAAGTCTTTGCGCGGTGGCACCCTCATCACCACCCCGCTCAAGGGCGTCGACGGGCAGATTTACGCGCTTGCGCAGGGTAATTTGCTGGTCGGTGGGGCAGGGGCCTCGGCCGGTGGCAGCAGCGTCACCATCAACCACCTGAGCGCAGGCCGCATTCCCGGCGGCGGCCAGGTGGAGCGCGCCGTGGCCACCCCCTTGCTGGTGGGCGAAACCCTGGACCTGGGCCTGAACGCGGCCGATTTCCAGACGGCACGGCAGGTGGCGCAGGCCATCAACCAGGCCAAAGGCGCCGGCACCGCTCGCGCGCTGGACGGCCGCCGCGTGCGCGTGAAAGCGCCGACGGACGCCGACGAGCGCATCGCTTTCCTGGCCGATATCGAGGAACTCCCGCTGCAGGGCAGTTCGCCCTCGGCCAAGGTCGTGGTCAATGCGCGCACCGGCTCGGTGGTGATCAACCAGGCCGTGTCGCTCGGCGCTTGTGCCGTGGCCCACGGCAACCTGTCGGTCAGCATCAGTTCCACGCCGCAGGTGAGCCAGCCGAACCCGTTGTCGGGTGGCCAGACCGTGGTGACCGAGCAGGCCAGCATCCAGATCAGCCAGGACAAGGGTGCTCTCATCAAGATCGACGCATCGCCGCAGCTGACCGATGTCGTCAAGGCACTCAACGCACTGGGCGCCACGCCGCAAGACTTGGTGGCCATCCTCCAGGCCATCAAGGCCGCCGGTGCACTCAACGCGGAGTTGGAGGTGATATGACAAGCCCCCACACTCCACCGCTGCACGGGTCGTTGCCCCCCGAGGGGGCGCGGCCTGGCTTGGGGCGGCCCTGCGCGGCGGCCAATGGACCTCTGCGAGGTAGCGTATGAACACCGCATCCACCGTCTCTTTGGGCCTACAGCGCAACCTTGCGGCCGACGGCAATTCGCTCAACGACCTCAAGGCCCTGGCCGGCAAAGACGAAAAGGCCGCGCTCAAGGAAACCGCCAAGCAGTTCGAGGCGCTGTTCATGCGCGAGCTGCTCAAGAGCATGCGCGAAGCCACCATGAAATCCGGCTTGATGGACAGCGAGCAGGGCAACCTGGGTGCCGACCTGCTGGACCAGCAATACGCCACGCAGATGACGGGCTTGCCCGGTGGCTTGAGTGAAATGATCGAGCGCCAGCTCTCGCAGAAAATCGCGCCCGCCATCGACAAGGTGACATCGACCGCCGCCGCCGTGGGCAACGCAGTTCAAAGCACGGTGGACCGCGCGACCGCTGCGGTGGGCAGCCGCCAGCAGCAGTTTGTGGCCCGGCTCAGCAGCGCGGCCCAGCAGGTGGCGCAAGAGGTGGGCATTCCCGCGAGCTACATGTTGGGCCAGGCCGGACACGAAACGGGCTGGGGCCGCAGCGAGATCAAACAAGCCGATGGCAGCAACTCCTTCAACGTTTTCGGCATCAAGGCCGGCAAGGGTTGGACGGGCAAGGTGGCCGAAGTGACCACCACCGAATACGTGAACGGGCAGGCGCAAAAAGTGAAAGCCAAGTTCCGCGCCTACGACAGCTACCAGGACGCGTTCCGGGATTACGCCCGACTCATCAGCGACAGCCCGCGCTATGCCAAGGTGATGGACAGCCTGCAGTCGGCGCAGTCCTTTGCCTCGGGCCTGCAGCGCGCCGGCTACGCCACCGACCCGCAGTACGCGAGCAAGCTCAGCCGCGCCATCAACACCGCGCTCAACCTGCAGCGGGCGCAGGCCTGAAACGCGCACGCACTGAAGGACCGCCATGAGCAGCCTCAACATCGCCAGCCGCGCCCTGACCACCAACCTGGCGGCCATGCAGGTCATCGGGCACAACATCGCCAACGTCAACACCGATGGCTACAGCCGGCAGAACATCCTGTTGGGCACCTCGGGCGGCCAGTTTCTGGGCAATGGCTACTTCGGCAAAGGCGTGGAGATCGAAGGCGTCAGCCGCGCCTACGACAGCTACCTGACCCGCGAAGCCCAGCTCACCCGCTCGGTGTCGGCCGGCGACGAGGCCCGCTACGCACGCCTGCAGCAGCTGGAGTCGCTGTTTCCCCTGGGTGACCAGAGCCTGGGCGTGACCCTCAACAACGCGCTGAACGCCTGGAGCGCGGTGGCCACCTCGCCGCTGGACACCACCGCACGCACCGTGGTGATCGCCCGCTCGGAAGAACTGACGGCGCGCTTGCGCGACGTCACCGCCAGCCTGGATGAAACCCGCTTGTCGTCCACCCTGCAGGTGCAGGAGGCGGTGAAAAGCATCAACAGCCTGGCCGAGCAGATTGCTCAGGTCAACCAGACCATCGTGCAGTCGCAGGGCACGGGCCGCTCGCCCAACGACCTGCTGGACCAGCGCGATCAGTTGGTCAGCCAGCTCAACCAGTACGTGCAAACCTCCACCGTGCCGGCCGCTGACGGCTCACTCACCGTGTTCGTGGGCGGTAGCCAGCCGCTGGTGCTGGGCACGCGGGTCAGCCCCATGGCGGCAGAACGCAACCCGGTGGACGGCGACAAGCTCGACATCAAGATTTACCAAGCTGGGCAACCCGCCGAAATCAATGCCGACTTCCTCGGCGGTGGCGCGCTCAAAGGCTTGGTGCGATTCGTCAACGAGGACTTGCCGGAAAGCTACAACATGCTGGGCCGCCTGGCCCTGTCCATGTCCGAGCAGGTCAATGCACAGCACCGGCTGGGTTTGGATGCGAACGGGGACCCCGGGGAGAACTTCTATCAGATCAGGGGCGCTGGCACGGCCGATTCGATTTACAGCTACGGCGCCGATGGCTCCCTGCAGATCGCAGCCAAGCCCATTGGCACGGCGTCGGGTTCGGGTGTCGTGGCCACGGTCAGCGATTTCAATGCGTTGCAGGCTTCTGATTACGAAATTCGGGTGGGCAGCGGCACGGACGTGACGGTGATCCGCAAGTCCACCAACGAAAGTGTTCAACTCACCTCCGCGCCCGACCCGATCAGTGGCAACAGCATTGTTTCCATCGATGGCTTGCGCATCGATCTCGGCGCTTCGCCGGCCAATGGTGACCGCTTTCTGCTGCAACCCTATGCCGGCGTGGCCCGCAACCTTGAGGTGGCGTTGTCCTCGCCGCAGGACGTGGCCGCCGCCAGCTCGGTGCGCGTTGACGTGCCGGCCACCAACGCCGGTAGCCTGCTGGTGGAAAACCTCGCCGCCGTGGCCACGCCCCCGGTGGGCTGGACGGGCACCACCATCAGCTTCAACACCCTGGGCCAGTACACAACCGATGGCGGTGGCAGCTGGAACACCTTCCAACCGGGCCAGCCCATTTCGGTCGATGGCTTCCAGCTGGTGCTGCGCGGCGTGCCCACCAACGGCGATACGTTCAACATCAGCCCAGCCACTGCCGCCGACGCAGCGCAAAATTTTGGCAACGCGAAGGCCATACTGGGTTTGCGGGACAAGGCCAGTTTTGGCGGTGTGAACCTGGGCGACGGCTACATCCCCGTGTTTTCAGCCCTGGCCAACAAGGTGCAGGCCGGACGGGTGGCGGCGGAGTTTTCCACCACGGCCGCCACCAACGCGGCCACGGCCCTGGCCAACCGCACCGGTGTCAACCTGGATGAGGAAGCGGCGCGCCTGCTGCAGTTCCAGCAGGCCTACCAGGCGTCGGCCAAATTTCTCCAGGTGGCGCAGGGCACCTTTGATACCCTGATCCAGAGCTTCGGCTGATTCGACGCGAGGGACACCCCATGAGCATCTACCGCGTGGCCACGGCCAACACCTTCGATCGCACGATCCAGAACATCAACCGGCGCCAGAGCGAGCTGGGGCAGATCCAGGAGCAGCTGTCTTCCGGCAAACGCGTCAACCGCGCCAGCGACGACGCGGTGGCTGCCACCTTGGCCGAGCGTGCACAAAACCGGCTGGCTCGGGTGAAAGCCGATCAAACGGCGCTGGAGGCGTCCAAATCATCGCTTGCTTTGGTGGAGGGCTCTCTCGGTGAGGCCAACGACCTGCTGGTGCGCGCGCGGGAACTGGTCGTTCAGGGCGGCAACCCGGTGCTCACGCAAAACAGCCGTGAAGACCTGGCCCGCCAGCTTGAAGGGCTGCGCGAACAGATGCTGGAAGTGTCTAACCGCACCGATACGGCTGGCATGACCCTTTTTGGGGGGCTGGGCGGTGCCGCCAAGCCCTTTGTTGATCTCTACGGCCCCTTCACCGGCGTTCAATTTGAGGGGCAGGTGGGCCAGTACGCCGCCACCGAAAACAGCTTGCCACAGGCGGTGGACGGCAACGCGGTGTGGATGCGTGTGGCGCCGGGCAACGGCAACTTCACCGTGTCGCTGGACAACAGCAATCAGGGCCTGGTGCGTGCCGACCAAGGTGTGGTGGTGGATGCCAGCCAGGCTGTGGGCCTCAACACCGGTGCAGGCTACGGCGGTTACACCATCACCATGGGTGGCACACGCGAAGCGCCGACCTTCGAAATCGTGCGCGAAATCACTTCGCCGCCATCCACCCAACAGGTGCCTGGCTTCTTCGGCCCACAGCCTTACGTGCCCGGTACCACCATCGAATTCGACGGCATGCGGCTTACGCTGAGCGGCGACCCCATGGGCAAAGGCGACCCCACACAGCCCCAGTCGCCTACCGACCCTGTCCCGAACGACGTGGTGCGCTTGGCCCCTGCCACCGAGCCCACCGACCTGTTCGCCACCCTGCAGCGCGCCATCGACGCCCTGCGGTACACCGGCCCCAACCAGCCCGCCAACATCACCCAGGAGCTGGACCGCGTGTTGGTGGAAATGGACAACGGCACCGACCGCATCCTCGACACCCGTGGCCGTGTGGGAGAGTGGCTCAACCGCGCCGACTCCATGGGCGAGATGTTTGCCGACAAGGCCTTGTTCCATCAGAAGGAGAAGTCCGATCAGGAAGACCTGGACATGGTCAAGGGCATCTCGGACTTCCAGAACATGCAGGTGGGCCTGCAGGCCGCGTTGCAGTCTTATGGTCAGGTACAAAAGCTGTCGCTGTTCCAGTACATTGCGTGAGTGTCCTGATCGCGCGCCGTTGCCACATGGCGGCGTGCCCAAGCCGTCATGTCATTGAACATCCTCGATCACGTCGGGCTGGCCTACCAGCCCATCTGGGGCGCGAAGCGCCAGCTCGCTGCCGTGCGCCTGCGTGTCCGAGCGTTCCACCCCGAGTCAGTGGACGCGGCCCACCTTTTGCAGTTGCTGTCCTCCGAGCGCCAACCCCACACGCCGCCTCTGCTGGTGTCGTTTGTGGACCGCGCGCTGCTGTTGCAGGCCTTGTCGGTGTCGCCCCAGGAGGGCATCTGGCTGGAGCTGCCCGACGAGGGCGATTTCGCCACTGATGAGCTGCGCCAGCACATCCAGTTTGCGCGGCGGATGGGGCACCAGCTGGTGCAGAGTGGGCCACTGGCGCGGGTGCCCTCCGGTGCCGATGGTGCCGCGTCCGCCATGTACCTGCTGGACCTGTGGCCTGAAGACGTGGCCCAGGCCCTGCGCTCGGTGGCAGACCGTGGGCAGCCGGCTTCGGTGCCCCACACGCGCAGCCCGGTGTTGGCGGGCCACATCTACCAAAACATTGGCAGCAGTGCCCTGGCGGCCCACTGCCTGGACGACCGCCGAGCCTGGGGCATCTGCGACTGGCCCGTGGACGATGTGCTGCACCAGCACCGCCACCAGCCCATTGCATGCGATCGCAACGTGGTGCTGCATGTGCTGCGGGCGTTCGAGCAAGACCTGTCCATGGACGAGGTGGAGGACCGCATCTACCTCGATCCCGTGCTCACCTACCGCATGCTGCGCCTGGTCAACTCGGTGGCTTTTGGCACCAGTCGCGAGATCGGCTCGGTTCGGCACGCCCTCATGATGCTGGGCCACACCAACATGCGTCAGTGGCTCAACGAGCAGCTTTTGGCGGCCAGCCTGGAGCCAGCACTTCGCCCCGTGCGCCACGCCATGGTCTTGCGTGCCCACCTGATGGACTACCTGATGGAC
>DASUIK010000306.1:0-3299 GCA_036279795.1 Burkholderiaceae bacterium
GTGGGCGTCGACAAATTCGCCTTCACCGTGGAGAGCAACCGCGCCGGCCACCTCTACGTGTACCTGGCCTCGGCCGACGGCAACTTCAACATCCTCTTCCCCAACGCGCTGGACAAACACAACCAGATCGAAGCCAACAAACCGTTGGCACTGCCGCGCCCGGCCTGGGCCCTGGTGGCCGGCGGCCCGGTGGGTACCGACCATTTGCTGGCCGTGGTCAGCGCCGAGCCGCGTGACCACGGCTCGGCCGGCGTGCAGCGCGACGACCTGTTTTCGCAGTTCCCCGCCTCGGTGGCGCAAGCCGTCGATGCCGCACACCAGAGCGGCCCCTCGCCCTTCCTGGGCACACCGGTGTGCGACCCCAACAAGCCCTGCGATGACCGCTTTGGCGCGGCGCAGTTCAGCATCCAGCAGCAATAGCCGCTTCGCGATCACCCTTTCAACGCACAGGCCCTGCAGGTGACCCCATGAATCCGCACCCCTCTCTCACGGCCACCCTTCCTTCCGGACCCACACACTGGTTGTGGCTGACGCTTATGGCCACACTGGGCGGCTGCGCCAGCGCCCCCCAACAAACCATCGTGCTGCCCACCGAAGTGGTGGCAACGCCCAGTGCCACGGCCACGCCCACCGGGCAGCCGGCCACCGTCGCACCCGTCACCACCGCCGCAGCCGTGGCGCCGGCCGCCCGGCCCCCGGTGGCAAGCAGCACAGCCGGTGAGGCACAAACCTTCGTGACGGCCGGAGCGCGCTATTCGCTGCAACCCTTCACAGACGTGCCCGGCTGGCGCGACGACAACATGGTCGAGACCTGGCCCGCATTTCTGGAGAGCTGCGGGGTCAAGGCACGCAACGACGCCACCTGGAAAGCGCTGTGCGAACGTGCCGCACGGGTCAAGGCCAACAGCCGGGCAGACATCGCCGCGTTCTTCGAGCGCGAATTCGCAGCCTATCGCATCCAGGACGCCAGCACCGCCTCGTCCGACGGCGTGGTCACCGGCTACTTTGAAACCCTGCTGCAAGGCAGCCGCCGCTACCAGCAGCCCTACGTGCACCCAGTCTACGCCACACCGGAAGACATGTTCTTTCTCGACGCCCGCCGCGTCAGCGCGGCGCAGCGCAAGCAGGCCTCGGCGCTGGCGCGGGTGGACGGCCGCAATGTGAACCTGCAAACCACCATGACCACGCAGGACCTCAACAGCCCTGGCACCTACCTCGTCGATCTGACCGCGCTGAACTACAGCTCGCTGGACAAGAAAATTCGCCTGCGCGCCGATGGCCGGCGCCTGGTGCCCTACTACACCCGCGAAGAGATCGAACGCCTGGGCGCCCCAAACGCCACCGTGATCGCCTTCGTGAACGACCCGGTGGCCTTGTACGAAACCCAGATTCAGGGCAGCGGCCGCATCCAGCTCACCGATGGCTCCACCATCCGGGTGTCGTTTGCCGAGCAGAACGGCCACGCCTTCAAGCCGACGCTGACCAACAACAGCAAGGTCAAGCTGCGTGGCGGCGAGGTGGAACTCGACGCCGAAGATGAGGACGACGAAGCAGGTACCCTGCGCACGCGCGGCTTCAAGCTAGCCAGCTTGAACACGCCCACCGGTCGCACCGGATCGGCGGCCCGCGCGCCTGCGGGGCCCGTACGCATCACCGATCCGAGCTACGTTTTTTTCCGCGAGAACAAGGTGGCCGACGAAGGCCCCATCGGTGCCATGGGCGTGCCGCTGACGGCCCAACGCTCCATCGCTGTGGACCCACGCGCCACGCCTTTGGGTTTCCCCGTGTTCATCTCGACCCGCGAGCCCGGTCAGGCCAAGCCGCTGCGCCGCCTCACCGTGGCACAGGACACCGGCGGCGCCATCCGGGGCGTGGCCCGCGCCGACTACTTTTTTGGATTCGGCACCCAGGCCCGCAACGCCGCCCGGCGCATGAAGGAACGTGGCCAGATGTGGGTGCTGCTGCCCCGTGGTTTCAAGGTATCGGCGGTGGACACCTCGGTGCGCGTGCGCGGCGCGCCACCACCCTCGCCAGACGAACTGCCCGACTGCCTGGTTGACGACGGCTTCTGTGGCAACACACCCAACTGATCCCTGCCACCCTTTCTGAAGGAGTGCACCATGAGTTTCGACCACGACGGATTTCTGGACCCCGACGAAGTGCTCCGGCTTGACGAGCTGGCGCTGACCAACATGGCCGACGGCATGGATCTGGCGATGGTGGTGGAGTCGGGTGGGGCGCCGGTGGAAGGGGAATCGACCCGCAGTTACCACGACGGCAAGCCGCACCTCAACCTGCTGGGCTACTGGGTCTACACCAAACAGGTCCAGCAAGGCAGCAACCAGAAATACAAGGCCGCGTCCACCGGGCTGTACGTGCTGCGGCACGCGGACGCCGCCACCGGCTCGCTCTACAGCCTGCTCAACAACGGCAAGATCGACGTCAAGGCGACCGTGCAGGTGTTCCGGTCCGGCGGGCAGCAAAGCGCCAGCGCCATCCTGCCGGTGATCGAGATCGTGGCCTCGGACGGACGCGTGGCCAACATCGTGTCCTACACCAGCCCCCGCACCCATCAGGCCTGCGAGCTGATCTCCTTCGCCTTCCGCAAGCTCGAAATCAAGAGTGCCCCGCAGCAGACGTCGGGACAGCGCGGTGCGGTCCGCACCTGCACGATGACGCAATGAACCCCCAGGAGCCGCCATGTCGCTGTCCGCAGAACTGATCTCGGCCCACCAACCTCAGCAGGCCCTCGCCGCCTTGACCGACGAGGTGCGCAAACAACCTGCCAACGCCAAGCTGCGCGTGTTCCTGGCGCAGCTCTTGTGTGTGCTTGGGCAATGGAAACGCGCCATCGAACAGATGGACACCGCCGCCCAGCTGGACCCGGCGGCCATCCCCATGAAGCAGATGTACAGCGACGCCGTGCAATGCGAAGCGGTGCGTGAGCGCGTGTTCGCCGGTCAGAGCGCACCCATGCTGTTCGGCGAGCCCGAGGAATGGACGGCCCTGCTGATCGAGTCGCTGCTGCGGGGCGCACGCGGCGAAGCCGAAGCCAGCGAAACCTTGCGCAGCAAGGCGTTTGAGCTGGCACCCACAAGCGCCGGGCAACTCGATGGCGTGGCCTTCGAATGGCTGAGCGACGCCGACATGCGTTTCGGCCCGGTGCTGGAGGCCTACATCAATGGCCGCTACTACTGGGTGCCCCTGTCGCGCCTGAGCTGCGTGCGCTTCGAGAAACCCGAGGACTTGCGCGACTACGTCTGGCTGCCCGCCCACCTGGACTTCACCAACGGCGGCGA
>DASUIK010000307.1:0-26997 GCA_036279795.1 Burkholderiaceae bacterium
CCTGTGGGGCGGCAGCGGCGTGACCGTGACGCTGGTGGAGCCAGACGCGCTCTACATCTCCAACATCATGAGCAACCTGGTGCTCAACGGCAGCCGCAACGTGGGCAGCCTGCAATTTGCGCGCGATGCGCTGAGCAGCAAGTACGGCGTGGTGCGCAAGGCCGCCAGCCTCAAAACCATCAACGCCGCCGCCCACACGGTGACGCTCTCGGACAACTCGGTGCTGGCCTACGACCGGCTGGTGCTGGCCCCCGGCGTGCGTTTTGACGACGCGTATGGCCTGACACAGGCCGACTACGAGAGCCGCACCCCCCACGCCTGGCGCGCCGGCCCGCAAACCACCTTGCTGGCCAAGCAGATCGCGGGCATGGCCAATGGCGACACCTTTGTGATGACCATCCCCAAAGCGCCCTACCGCTGCCCACCCGGCCCCTACGAGCGCGCCTGTGTGGTGGCCGACTACCTCAAGCGCACCAAAGGCACGGCCACGAAGGTGCTGGTGTTGGACGAAAACCTGACCATCCAGGCCGAACGACACACCTTCGAGACCGCGTTCAACCAGATCCACGCCGGCACCATCCGCTACGAAAGCGGGGTGAGCCACATCGCCATCCAGCCCGGCACCCGCAGCCTGACCTACAGCGACGCGCTGGGCAGCACGCAGCTGGTACAGGCCAAGGTGATCAACCCCATCGTGCCCCACCGAGCCGAAGGCAGCCAGCCCGGCGGCTGGATGGCGGCGGCAGGGCTGAACAACAGCGACGACGGCCGCTGGGCCAAGGTGAACGTGCTGAACTACGCCTCCACCGCACCGGGCGCAAGCGACATCCACGTGATCGGCGACGCCGCCAGCTGCGGCTTGCCCAAAGCGGGGCACGTGGCCAACCAGGAAGCGAAGATCTGTGCCGATGCCATCGTGCGCGCCTTCCTCGGCGGCCAACCCGACCCTGCGCCGGTGGCCAACTCGGCCTGCTTCTCGCCCATCACCGCCAGCACGGCCTCATGGCTCACGGCGGTTTACCAGTACGACCCCACCGACGGCAAGATGAAGGTGGCCTCCAACGGCGGCCAGCTGGTGGTCAACGGCCAGGCGGCGACGGCCACCGAATCGGCCGTGATCAACAGCGACAACTTCCAGGACATGGGCACCTGGTTCAAAACCCTGATGCAGGACACCACGGCCTGATCGGGTTCATGGCTTGCGCTGCCGCGCCACCTTGCGCAGCAGCTCAAGCAGCATGGCGCGCTCTGCGGGCGACAGGTGTGCCAGCAGTTGCGCTTCTTCGGCCAACACGGCGGCCATGGCCTGGGTCACCAGCGCCAGGCCTTCGGCCGTGACTTCGAAATGTGCCGAGCGGCGATCGGTGGCACTGCGCCGCCGCGTGATCAGGCCACGCTGTTCCAGCTTGCCCATCCAGACCGTGATGGCCGGCATGCTGACGGCCAGCGCCCGCGCCAGGCGCGAAGGCGTGACCGCCGCATTTTGCTTAATCAAATGCAGCAGTGTGAACTCCACCTGCCCCAAACCCGTGGGTTGACCGACCGCGGTGGCAAACCGCTGATCGGTGAGCAGCGAGGCCTGAGCCAACTGGTAGCCCAGCACATCGTGCAGCCCGCCTTCCTCCAGACGGGCTTCGGGCGTGAGGGTGTCGGACGCGGGTTTCGATGGGCTGCTCATCTGCCCATTATCGGGTGCCGTGCCCGCGCCCCAGCGCCCCTGTTCAGTCACGGTGTTTTCCCTGACTTGTACTATTTAGTTAATTAAATAAACTAAATAAGACCGTGTGATCACACCCAGCACACGGCAACCCCAACCCCGGAGGAGACCCATGCCCATCCTGATCAGCCGCGCCACGCGCGTCGGTGCCCTGTCCGCGCTGGCCGCCTTGTCGACCGCCTGTGGCGGCGGCACCACCCCGCCGCCCCAGCTGGCCGCCGCCACCCCGGCCAACCTGAACGGTGCCTGCGACCAGCTCAGCAGTGCCTTGGCCGGCCTGCCCAACACCCAGGTCACGGCGGTCGAAACCATTGCCGCAGGCACCCTCAGCCAAGGTGGCCAGCCGGTGGCAGAACACTGCCGCGTGACCGGCAAGATGCACGAACGCGTGAGCCCGGTGGACGGCGCCACCTACGCCATCGGCTTCGAGATGCGCCTGCCCAAGGCCTGGAACGGGCGCTTCCTGCACCAGGGCAACGGTGGCATCGACGGTGTGGTGCAGCCCGCCGTCGGCGCGCTGGGCGGTGGGCCGCTGACTGGCGCCCTGCACCAGGGTTTTGCGGTGCTGAGTTCCGACGCTGGCCACAGCGGCAGCACACCCGGGTTCGGCATCGACCCCCAGGCCCGGTTGGACTACGGCTACCAGGCCGTGGCCAAGCTCACGCCCATGGCCAAGGAAACCATCAAGCGGGCCTACGGCAAAGGGCCGGACCGCTCCTACTTTGCCGGCTGCTCCAACGGCGGGCGCCACGCCATGGTGGCCGCCACCCGCTATTACGCCGACTACGACGGTGTGCTGGCCGGCGCGCCGGGCTACAACCTGCCCAAGGCGGCGGTGGCCAACCTGGCCGGCGCCCGCCTTTACCAAAGCGTGGCCACCACCACCGTGAACAACCAGATCGACTTGGCCACCGCCATGACGGACACCGAGCGGCAGCTGCTGGCCAACCGTGTGGTGGCCAAGTGCGACGCGCTGGACGGCGCCACCGATGGCCTGGTGCAGGACGTGGCGGCCTGCCAGGCCAGCTTCAAACTGGCCGAGGATGTGCCCACCTGCAGTGGCGCGCGCGACGGCACCTGCCTGAGCGCGGGCCAGAAGTCGGTGTTGGCACAGATATTCAGCGGCCCCACCACCAGCAAGGGCGAGCGCATCTACACCAGCTTTCCGTTTGACGGCGGCTTTGGTGCCGGCAAAGCGGGCGTGGCCTCAGGCGGCAGCCCGGTGGGCAGCGGTGTGGCCTTCTGGGAGTTTTTTGCGGCGATCAACCTCGACGCTGGAGCGACCGGGCTGATCTTTGGATCGCCGCCACAAAACCTGGCCAGCTTCAATCCGCTGACCTTCGCGCTGACCACGGACATCGACGCGCTCAATGCCTCGATGTATGCCACCAGCGGCCTCTACAACGAAGCCGCGATGAGTTTCATGACCCCGCCGAAACCCACGCAGATGCACGGCCTGCGCGACCGCGGCGGCAAGATCGTGGTTTACCACGGGGTGAGCGACTCGATCTTCTCGGTCAACGACAGCGAAGCCTGGTTCAAGGGCGTGAGCAACGACACCGGTGACGATTTCGCGCGCTTCTACCGCGTGCCAGGCATGGGCCACTGCTCGGGCGGCCCGGCCACCGACCAGTTCGATCTGCTGACCCCACTGGTGAACTGGGTGGAAAAAGGCCAAGCCCCGGCCGACATCACCGCGACGGCACGCGGCGCGGGCAACCCCGGCGGCGTCAACACCGATGTGCCCGCCGGCTGGGCCGCCGACCGCACGCGCCCGCTGTGCCCCTACCCGCAGGTGGCCCGCTACAAGGGCACGGGCAGCCTGGAGCTGGCCAGCAGCTTCACTTGCCGTTGATGGGCGTGAGCGCCTGGCCCCGCGTGAGAAAGCCGATCAGGTTGTCGGCGGCCAGGCGCGCCATGGCCAGGCGCGTTTTGACCGTGGCGCTGGCGATGTGGGGTGTGAGCACCACGTTGGGCACGGTGAGCAGGTCGGGGTGGACGCGGGGCTCGCCCTCGAACACATCCAACCCGGCGGCGGCGATGCGGCGCTCGCGCAAGGCCAGGGCCAGGGCCGCGTCGTCCACGATGCCGCCACGTGCGATGTTGACCAGCGTGGCCGTGGGTTTCATCTGCGCGATCTCGGCCGCGCCGATGGCGTGGTGCGATTCGGCGCTGTAGGGCAACACCAGCACCAGGTGATCGGCCTGGGCCAGCAGCTCGGCCTTGCTGACGTAGCTGGCGCGGCACTCGGCCTCCAGCTCGGGCGAGAGGCGCGAGCGGTTGTGGTAGATCACCTTCATGCCAAAGCCGTGGGCGCCGCGCTTGGCCACGCCCTGCCCGATGCGGCCCATGCCCAGGATGCCCAGGGTGCTGCCATGCACCTCGGCTCCTGCAAACAGGTCGTAGCGCCATTGCTTCCATTGGCCGGCGCGGAGGTAGTGTTCGCTCTCGCACACGCGGCGAGCGGTGGCCATGAGCAGGGCAAAGCCGAAGTCGGCCGTGGTTTCGGTCAACACGTCGGGCGTGTTGGTGGCCAGCACGCCGTGGGCCGTCATGGCCGGCACGTCGAAGTTGTTGAAGCCTACCGCCATGTTGGCCACGATCTTCAAACCAGGACAGGCTGCCAGCAAGGCCGCGTCGATGCGCTCGCTGCCGGTGGTCAGTGCCCCCGCTTTGCCCTGCAGCCGCGCCACCAATTCGGCCGGCGGCAAGGCGTCGACGCCATCGTGGTGATCGACCTCGAAATGCTCACGCAGCAGCGCCAGGATCTCGGGGAAAACGGGGCGGGCAACCAGGATGGCAGGGCGGGTCATGTCAGTTATCCATTCCGAGAACGCAAAAGCGGCGACGCATGAGTCGGTCAAAGCAGGGGACACCGCCGGGCCGGCTCTGCCGGACGGCTGGTGTCGCCCCTTGAGGGGGATGCGGCCACGCGCAGCGGGCAAGCGACGGGGTGGCCAGTTTCACTTCAACGGAACCAGATGAAGGTGATGGCCACGAACAGCGGGATCAGCACCGCACCCGACCACAACATGTAGCCGAAGAAGCTGGGCATCTTCACGCCCCGGTCCTCAGCGATGGCCTTGACCATGAGGTTGGGCGCGTTGCCGATGTAGGTGTTGGCACCCATGAACACGGCACCGGCCGAAATCGCAGCCAGCGTGGGGGCCAGCGTGGTCATCAGCACCTTGGGATCTCCCCCTGCGGTGTTGAAAAACACCAGGTAGGTGGGCGCGTTGTCGAGGAAAGAACTCAAAGCCCCGGTGGCCCAGAAGTAGGCGGCCGGATCGGGCGATCCATCGGGCCGTGTGACCGCGGCGATGATGGCGCCGAAGGGACCGTTGACGCCAGCTTTGAGCATGGCAATGACCGGAATGATGGTGAGGAAAATGCCGGCGAACAGCTTGGCCACCTCGGCCATGGGGGCCCAGGCAAACTGGTTGTCCACGTGCACCTGGGTGGGCGTGAGTTTGAGCGAGAGCAGCGTGATGCCGATCAGGCCCACGTCGCGCATCAGGCCGGGCAGGCCCACGTCGGTGCCATGGATGTGGATGAGCACGTCCGACTTCCAGAAACCGCTGAGCAGCACCAGGCCCACCACACCCGCCAACAGCCAGAAATTCACGCCGCCGTCAAAGCCGATGTTGCGGGTGTCGGGCGTGGGATCGACGGATTGGCACTCCTCGCGGCGGCGGAAGTACCAGGTGTCCAGCGCAAAGAAGATGGCCAGCAGCGAGCCCACCAGGAACAGCGTCTCGGGAAAGATGTGCGACACCGTCCAGAAGAAGTCCACGCCCTTGAGGAAGCCCAGAAACAGCGGCGGATCGCCCAGCGGAGTGAGCGAGCCACCGGCGTTGGAGACGATGAAGATGAAGAAGATGACCGTGTGGGCCTTGTGCTGGCGGTTGTCGTTGGCACGGATCAGCGGACGGATGAGCAACATGGACGCGCCGGTGGTGCCCATGAAACTGGCCAACACCGCACCGATGGCGAGGATGGCCGTGTTCAGGCCCGGGCTGCCGTGCAGGTTGCCCCGGATGTAGATGCCACCCGACACCGTGAACAGCGCCGTGAGCAGGATGACAAAGGGGATGTACTCCGCCAAGAGCGCGTGCACAAAACTTTGCGACGCCACCCCGATACCGAACACAGCGGCAAAGGGCAGCAGAAAGGCCAAGGCCCAACCCGCCGCGACCTTGCCGAAATGGTGGTGCCAGAACAAGGGAGCCACCAAAGGCATGAGCGCGATGGAGAGCAGGATGCCGGCAAACGGCACACCCCACAGCGGCGACAAACCCGCGCCATCAAAATCGGCGGCCAGGGCCAGGCCAGGCAACAACAAGGCGGCCAGCATCAGCGGCCCACGAATCTGACGCATGTCTTCTCCTCGGATGGAATGACCGGCCTCAGGGGCCGGTTTGTTTTTGTGACGCTGCGGGCGGCAGCTGGGCTCAAACGGCCAGCAGTTCGACTTCGAACAACAGGGTGGCGTTGGGCGGGATCACGCCGCCAGCGCCACGTGCGCCGTAGCCCAGCGCGGCCGGGATGACCAGGCGGCGCGTACCGCCCACGGCCATGCCCTGCACGCCCTCGTCCCAGCCTTTGATGACGTGGCCAGCACCCAGCGGGAAGACGAAGGGGTCGTTGCGGTCCTTGCTGGAGTCGAACTTGGCGCCTTGCACGCCGTCGTTGTAGAGCCAGCCGGTGTAATGCACGGTGACGCGCTGGCCGGCCTTGGCAACGTCGCCGGAGCCGACGGTGGTGTCTTCAAACTGCAGACCGGAGGGGGTGGTGTTCATAAAAATTCCTTGAAGGGGTTTATTCGAGCCAGGTGGTGAAGTTCGCCACCGGTTCGCGGGGGGTGTGGAAGGTATTGACCTTGTCGGCGGGATCGGCGTAACCCAGCGACAGGCCACACACCAGCATTTCATTGTCGCCCGCGCCCACGTGGGGCAGGACGATGTCGGTGTAATCGACCCAGGCGGCCTGTGGGCAGGTGTCCAGCCCATGGCCACGCGCGGCCACCATGAGGTTTTGCAGGAACATGCCGCAGTCCACCAACGAGCCACGGCCCAGCACCTTGTCGATGGTGACCATGATGCCCACGGGCGCATCGAAGAAGCGGAAGTTGCGCTGATGCTGGGCGTGCATCTTGTCCTTGTCGCCTTTGGTGATGCCCAACAGGCCATACAAGCCCCAGCCGTTTTCGCGGCGGCGGTCGATGTAGGGGCTGACCCAGTTCGTGGGGTAGTAGTCGTAGGCGGGCTTGCGCGCGGCGGCCAGGGCCGGGTCGGCGCGGCCAGCGTCGTGGGCGGCACACACCTTGTCCACCAGATTGTTGCGGCTGGCGCCTTGCAACACGTAAACCTTCCAGGGTTGGGTGTTGGTGCCGGAAGGCGCGCGGCTGGCCACCTCCAGCAGGTGGGCGATGGCTTCGCGCGGCACTGGCTTGGCCAGGAAGGCACGCACCGACATGCGGCTGGTGATGGCCGCGTCCACGCTGGCCGGATCGATGGCGGCGTGGGCGCCAGCAGAAGGAGGGTTCAAGGACACAGGGCAGTCTCCAGGGTGAGTTTGAGTTTCTCGGGCAAAGGCACGGGGCGGCGAGTCGCGCGGTCCACGTAGACATGGATGAAGTGGCCAGCGGCCGCGCACAGCTCGCCATCGGCGGCAAACAGGCCCACCTCGTAACGCACGCTGGAGCGACCGATGTGCGCCACGCGCAGTCCAGCGTGCACGTCCTGAGGGAAGGCCAACGGCGCAAAGTAGTTGCACTGCGTCTCGATCACCAGGCCAATCACCTCGCCACTGTGGATGTCCAGCGCGCCCTGCTCGATGAGCCAGGCGTTCACCGCCGTGTCAAACCAGCTGTAGTAGACGACGTTGTTGACGTGGCCATAGACGTCGTTATCCATCCAGCGGGTACCGATGGTGCGGAACACCGGGTAGGCGCTGCGGGACTGTGGCTGGGGTTTGACGGCGGCGGCGGAACTCATGGCCGCCGATTGTGCCAGCGGTGGGCATAGGCCACCGCCACCGCCCAGGTGTTGCGCTGCACCTGCACGGTGGTGGCGATGTCGCGCCCGTAACCCCCGGCCATGCTCATCGCAAGGGGGATGCGCCGCTGCCAGGCCCAGTCGAACACACGGCGGTCGCGCGCTTCGAGGCCATCGAAGCTGAGCTTCATGCGGCCCAGGCGGTCACCCTCGTGCGGGTCGGCGCCAGCCAGGTAGAACACCAGATCGGCGTCGAAGCGGCGGTCCAGTTCGTCCAGCGCGTGGTCGAGCGCGTAGAGGTAAGTGTTGTCGTCGCAGCCGTCGGGCAGGGGCACGTCCAAATCGCTGTCTTCCTTGCGGAAGGGGAAATTCTTTTCGCCGTGCAGCGACAGGGTGAAGACGGTCGGGTCGTTCCTGAAAATGCTCGCCGTGCCATTGCCTTGGTGCACGTCCAGATCGATGACCGCCACGCGCAGCCCACGCCGCTGGGCCTGCATGGCGCGCGCAGCCACGGCCACGTCGTTGAACACGCAGAAACCGCTGCCTTTGTCGGCGTAGGCGTGGTGGGTGCCACCGGCAAGGTTGGCAGCGACACCCTCGCCCGCCAACGCGGCCCGCGCCGCCAGCACAGTGGCCCCTGCGGAGCGCCGGGCACGCTCGGCCATGGCCGGGCTCCAGGGAAAACCGATTTCACGTTGAGCGGCGGGTGACAACAAACCCTGAGCCACCGCCTGCACATACGTGGGCGTGTGCACCCGCAACAGCTCGGTGTCGGACGCCGGCAACGCCTGCTGCAGCGCCACCTCGGGCCATTGGCTGGCAATCAGGTCGCGCAGCAAACGGTACTTGGCCATGGGGAAACGGTGGCCCTCTGGCAGGGGCAGCACAAACTGGTCGGCATAGAAGGCTTTCACGGCTGCGATTGTGTCGTGGGCATGAAAACCTGTGCCGACGCTCGCCGATTAGAGTCTGTGCTTCAAATTGTTGCAACGCAGCAAAAAAGGCTTGCATTGGCCGAGCGCATCCCTATAATTCGAACTATGTTGCAGCGCAGCATGAGAGAAATCCCTCTCCCGCCGTGCTGAAAAAAGCCTTCAACACACCCAGGAGCCCTCACCATGCTGACCGCAGAACAAATCATCGCCGCTCAAAAAGCCAACGTCGAAACCCTGTTCGGCCTGACCCAGAAGGCCTTCGAAGGCGTCGAGAAGCTGGTTGAGCTGAACGTGCAAGCCACCAAGGCCGCACTGGCCGAAACCGCCAACAACGCCCAAGCCGTGATGAGCGTCAAGGACGCACAGGAACTGTTGGCCCTGCAAGCCAGCCTGTTCCAGCCCCTGGCCGAAAAGACCGTGGCCTACAGCCGCCACCTGTACGACATCGCTTCGGGCACTGGCGCCGAATTCGGCAAAGCCGCTGAAGCCCAGGCCACCGAAGCCCAGGCCAAATTCATGAGCCTGGTGGACAACGCCGCCAAGAACGCCCCCGCCGGTTCCGAAACCGCCGTGGCCGTGATGAAGAGCGCCGTGTCGGCCGCCAACAACGCCATTGAGTCGGTGCAAAAGGCTGTCAAGCAAGCCACCGAAATGGCCGAAGCCAACTTCAACACCGTGACCGCTTCCGCCGTGAGCGCCGCCAAGACCACCACCGCCAAGAAGCGCTGATCGTCACGGCAGACCGAATTTTCCGGTTGTCTCCTCGGGTCTCTTCGAAATCGGATTTCAGGGACCCCTTCAAGCCCCGCCCACTGCGGGGCTTTTTTTCGTCTGATGGGTATCCTCTGACACTCGGAGTGACATCGCATGAAAAAAACCAGCCGAACGCTGCCCGTCAGCCCGGAACAGGGCATCCGTCGCCAGCTGTACGAGCAGCGCTGGATGCGTCTGCACATCGTCCTGATCGCGTTGTGCACCTTCTTGTTGTGCTGGGGAAGCTCCAGCCTGCTGATGCGTGCCGGTGTGGAGCACCTGGCCGTGCGGTATGGGCTTGCCACCCTGTTGACTTACCTGGGTTACGTCGCCCTGCTTCGCCTGTGGAGCGCCTACCTGTTGCGGCGCGACGATGGCGTGGCCGATGGCAGCCTCGATGCGGCGGACGTTGCGATCGACGTCGCTGACCTCGTGTGGCCCCGATCGGGCAGCGGGGGTGGCGCGCCGTCGCCCGTCGTCCGCTCAGGCGGGGGTGGCGATTTTGGTGGCGCGGGCAGCAGCGCACACTTTGACGGACCGGGTGCGATGCCCGATGTCGCGCCCGTCGCCCAGACGCTCAAGGATTGGGGCCCCAGCCTCGGCGATGTGGGCGACGCCCTGGGCAGCGCCGACGAGGGTGCCGTCGTGATCGTGCCACTGGCGGTGGTCGTGGGGCTGGCCCTGCTGCTGTCCACGGCCTTCGGCGTGGCGGTGTTCGGCTTGTTTGGTGTCGAGGTTCTGACGGCGGTGGCCGTCGAAATCGCCTTGGCGTCGGCCGGTGGCGCGCTGGCCGTCAAGGCGCAGCGCGAGGGCTGGTTGAGTCTGACCTTGCGCAAAACCGCCTGGCCCATGGCGCTGGTGTGTGGTGCCACCGTGGCCATGGGTGCGTTGCTGGAAGCCTTTGTGCCGCAGGTCAACACGCTGCCTGCGGCCATCCGCCTGCTGCTGAGCTGACCCCGACCCGGGCCACTTTCAAGCGGTCGGATGAAGCCGTGCCAGCGGCAAGCCTGGCACATCGAGGGTCGAACGCAAGATCGACCCGCTGACCGACTCGGTGCAGTACAGCGTCTTGCGGTCCGGCCCGCCAAAAGCCACGTTGGTCAGCGACGCACCCACGGGACTGCGCAGCACCAACACGGGCTCGGCGCGGTGGTTGAGCACCCAGGCGCAGCCCAGGCCCGGGTTGGCGACGATCACCCTGCCCTGGCTGTCCACCGCCAAGCCGTCCGGCCCGCTGGGGCCGTGGGAGGTGAAAAAGGCGCCGACCTTGGCGACGCTGCCGTCGTCCAGCAAGGGCACGCGCCAGACCGCGTTGCCCCGGGTCACCCCCAGGTAGAGCACACGTTCGTCGGGCGACAGCGCCACGCCGTTGGGGCTGGGCACGTTGGACAGCAGCAGATCGAGTTGCCCGCTTGGGCGCAGGCGGTACAGGCGCCCGGTGGGGTCGTGCAGCCCGGTCTGGCCCTGGTCGGTGAAGTAGAGGTTGCCCTGGCGATCGAACACCAGGTCGTTGATGCCCATGAAGCGCTGGGTGTTGCGCCGTTCCAGATAGGGCCGCACCGCTCCGCTGGCGATCTCGCAGACCATCAAGCCGTTCTTGTAGTCGGCGATCAACAGCTCCCGGTCGTTCAAGAACTTCATGCCGTTGGGCTCGCCGTCGTACTCGGCCACCAGCGTCCAGCTGCCTTGGGCATCGATGCGAAAAATGCGGCCGAAGGGAATGTCGGTGACGTACAGCCGTCCCGCCGCGTCGAACACCGGGCCTTCCAGAAAGCTGTCGGTCGCCTGCCCAGGGCGGTTGGCGTCGCCCCACACCGAACGCACACCGGTGCGCCGCAAATGGTCGGGCAAACTCGTGAACACCTCGGCCTCACGCACCTCAGGGGGATTGAGCAGCCACATGCCGGGCCTCACTGGCGGTCGAACGCGGTGTTGGCGGCGATCTTGCCCCAGTAGGCGGTGCGCTCGGCCAGGTTGCGCGAGAAGGTGGGCGCGTCCCAGGCCCCCGCTTCGGCACCGATGCTCTCGGCGTAGGCCTTCATGTCGGCGCTGGCCATGGCGGTCGCGATTTCCTTTTGCAGCCGCGCGCCCACTTCGGCTGGCGTGCCCTTGGGCGCCCACAGCCCGGTGAAGTTCACCACGCCATAGCCTTTGATGCCGGCCTCCGCAAAGGTGGGCACGTTCGACAACGCGGGCGGCCGCTTGTCGCCACTGACCGCCAGCAGCCTCACCTTGCCGCCCTTGACCTGGCCAATGACGCCGGGCGTGGAGGCGATCTGGTAGTCGATGGTGCCGCCCAGCAGGGCCAGCGTGGCCTCACCCGCGCCCTTGAAAGGGATGTGCATGAAGTTCACGCCCGTGGCGATGCCCAGGGCCTCGCTGGCAAAGTGGGGCATGGTGCCTGCGCCGCCCGTGCCATAGGTGATCTTGTTCGGCTCGGCCTTGGCCGCACGCAGCAACTCGTCCAGCGTCTTGTAGGGCGACTCGCTGCGCACCACCACCGCCATGGGCGCGAACATGAAGGCCCCCATGGGCAACAAGTCCTTTTCGTGGTCGAAGGGCAACTTCTTGAAGATGTGAGGCAGCAGTGCGAAGGTGGTGTCGTTGGCCACCAACGTGTAGCCATCGGCGGCGGACTGCACCGTCAGGTTGATACCGATCGTGCCAGTGGCGCCGGCCTTGTTCTCGACGAAAAAGGTCTGTCCCGTCTGCTCCTGCAGCTTGGTGGCCATGCGGCGGGTGACCACGTCCACCGCGCCGCCGGGTGGGTAGGGGACGATGATGCGCACGGGTTTGGTGGGCCAGCTTTGCGCCCAGGTGGTACTGGCTGCGATGAGCGTGAGCGCAAAAAGAATGCGGGATTTCATGTGTGTCTCCTGATGAATGGAATCAATCCAACTTGATGCGGGCCGCTTTGATGACCGCAGCCCATTTGGCGCTCTCGGCCACCACAAAGGCACCGAGGGCCTTGGCGCCGCCCGTGGCGGGCAGCGCACCCATGGCCGCCAGGCGCTCGCGAACGGCGGGGGCCGCCAAGACCTCCCGCATTTCCGTTTCCATGCGGCCAACGATGTCGGCAGGTGTGCCTGCTGGCGCGAACACCGCGTTCCATTCATAGGCACTGAAACTAGGCAAACCGGTCTCGGCCACGGTGGGCAGGTCTGGCATGGTGTCAATGCGCTTGTCGAACGCTGTGGCGATGGCCTTGAGGCGGCCCGACTTGACCAGCGGGGCCGAAACGGTCACGGCGCTGAACATCATGTCGACCTGGCCGCCGGCCAGATCCGTGAGCGCGGGGGCACCACCTTTGTAGGGCACGTGCAGCACGTCCAAGCGGTGGCCTTGCTTGAACAGCTCGCCGCTCAAATGCGCAGCGCCGCCATTGCCGGCCGACGCGTACGACAACTTGCCGGGCTGCGCGCGTGCCAGCTGAACCAGATCGGCCACCGTGTTCACGGGCGAAGATGCGGGCACCACCAGCAGGGTCGGGATGCGCGCCACCATGGCGATGGGCGTGAAATCCCGGGCGTAGTCAAAAGCGAGTTTGGGAAACAGGCTCGGGTTGACGGCAAACGAGGTCGCGTCGTAGAGAAAGGTGTAGCCATCGGCAGGCGCCTGCGCCACGGCTTGTGCACCGATGGTGCCACCGCCGCCTCCTTTGTTGTCGACCACGACCTGCTGCTTGAGCCGCAGGCTCAGTTCGGTGGCCACCACCCGCGCCAACGCGTCCGCAGCACCGCCTGCCGCATAAGGCACGACGAGCTTCACGGGTTTGTCGGGCCACGCCGCGTGGGCGCCCCACATGCAGGTCAGGCTCAAGCCGGCCAGCAAGGCCTTTGTCCATCGGATTCGCATTGTTGTCTCCTCGATTGTTGAACCGAAAACGTCGGTCCGTCGTTCTGTCGTCACACCGTCGCGATGGGCGTGGCGGGTGAACCCACGGCACCCGGCAGGCGCAGCGGTGGCGCGGTCAGCAAAAAGTGGTGGCGCCCGTGGGTGCGCAACCAGCCCGCCAACTCGGTGAGGTACCAAAGCTCCCCCAGGTGGATACCGTTCTTGAAGAGGCAGTGCTCGTGCAGGGGCAGGCGTGGTTGGCGCAGCGGCGTGGGTGTGATCAGCTTGGGCACCACCAGCTCGACGGCGGGGTTGTCTGCGATCAGGCAGGCCAGCCGGACATCGACGATCCAGTTCAGGAGCTTGTTGTCCCGGCCATCCAGGCCACTGCCGGTGTCGTGCAGGTGCTTCACGTCTGGCTGGCGGTTCATGGCCAGCAGCGTGTCGGCAAAGCCGGTGTGCAGGCACACCATGTCGCCCTCTTGGATCTCGATGCCGTCGGCGTCCAGGATGCGCATCAACCGGTCGTAGCCCACCGCCGTGCGCACGCGGCCAAGGTGGTGCGCCAGGTCGATCATCACGCCCCGACCCTGGGCCCCGTGTTCGGCCAGGCGCTCAATGCCCAGCGCATCGGCCTGCGGGCCCGGAAAACGGGCAAAGTCCTGCGTGGCCTGTGGGTTTTCGGTGCCGGGCCTGATGTCGGTGCCGGCCCGGTAGCCGTTGTAGAAAACGGCTTCGGGCACACCATCGCCGTCAGCATCAAACCGCGCGCCGACGTGGGCCAAGCTGTCCCACTGCGTGGAATACTGCAGCCCCAGCAGGGCCACGTCGTCGTTGACGACGTCGGTGAGGTCCGGGTCTTCCTCCGCGTAGGTCCAACAAAAACCTTGCTGGCCGGCACTCTTGCCATCGCGCAGCACGGCGAAGCGCTCGGGCGGCCGACGGCGCGGGTTGAGCGCGCGGCCCCCCGGCACGTCCAGAGGCAGCGAGAGGCAGAACGTGCGCCCTTCGTGGACCTCGGCCATGCCTTGCAGCACCTTGGCCGGGGTCACCAGGTTCATGCGGCCACGCTGGTCGTCGTCGCCAAACTCACCCCAGTGGGCACCAGGCGGTGCCTGTTTCCAACGCCGTGCCATGGCCCGCCTCAGGCCTGCAACACCGCCAGCGCGTTCTGCGCGGCGGCCACGCCCATCTTCACGTAGGCATCGGCCGTGACGCCGCCGATGTGCGGGCTGAGCACGATGCGCGCCTCGCCATGGAAGGGGTGGGGCGCCGTCATGGGCTCCACCACAAAACTGTCCAGGCCAGCACTGCCCACATGGCCCGAGCGCACGGCGGCCAGCAGGGCCGCTTCGTCAACGAGCCCGCCACGCGCCGTGTTGACGATGATCACGCCCGGCTTGCAAGCCGCCAGCGTGCAGGCATTGATGAGCTGTGCGTTGTCGGCCGTGAGTGGGCAGTGCAGCGAGATGGCATCGGACTCGCGCCACAGCGTGTCGAGGTCAATGGGCTGGATGAAGTCAGGCAGCTGCTGCGCATAGGGATCGAAACCCAGCACGCGCATGCCCATGGCGTGGGCCATGCGGGCGAAGCGCAGGCCGATGGCCCCCAGCCCCACCACACCGATGGTGCGGCCGTCGAGCTCGATGCTTTTGTGGGTCGATTTGTCCCAATGGCCGGCGTGCATGCGCTGGTCCAAGGTGACGACGGATTTGGCGCACGCCAGCAACAGCGCCAGCGCCTGTTCGGCCACCGCAGCGGCGTTGGCACCCACGGCCGCCACCACCCGGATGCCCCGCGCCTGCGCCGCCACCTTGTCGATGGTGTCGGTACCGCTGCCGTGTTTGGAAATCACGCGCAGGCTGGGGGCGGCGTCCATGGCGGCGGCGCCCACCTTGCTGTAGCGCACGATGATGGCCACGGGGTCGTGCTGTCGGCACAAGGCCACCACGTCGTCTTCGGTGGGTGTCTTGCCCGCGTAGATCACCTCGAAGTCGGTCAACAAGGCCTGCGCCTGGGGCGCCAGGTCGGCGCCGGTGACGAGAAAAACAGGGCGCTTGCTCACAGCGTTTCCCCTTCCTGGATGACGCCGGCGGCGCGCAGCGCGCCATTGAGCCAGGCGGGTGCCAGCGCTTTGCGGCTTTTGATCTCGGCGATGCGCTTGGTTTCGGCGGCCACCTTTTGTTGCGCCAGCGGCAGCATGGCGGCGGCCTTGGCGCGTTCGATCACGGTCACACCGTCGGCATCGCCGACCACCAGGTCGCCCGGGTTCACGGTGACGCCACCGATGGAGATGGGGTGGTTCAGGCGCCCGGGCACGAACTTGGTGGGACCGTTGGGGTTCAGGCCGGCGGCGTACATCGGAAAGCCCAGTTCGCGGATGGCCTCGCTGTCGCGCACCGCGCCGTCGATGACCACAGCCGCCACGCCCAGGGCCACACACTGCTGCGACATGATTTCGCCCATCAAGGCGCTCGACAAATCGCCCTTGCCATCGACCACGATGACATCACCGGGCTGGGCGATGGCCATGGCGGCATGGATCATGAGGTTGTCGCCCGGGCGCACTTCCACGGTGATCGCAGGACCGGCAAAACGCATGCTGGGCGCCAGCGGCGCGATGCGACCACTGAGGGCACCGCGCCGCCCCGCCACGTCGGCGAGGATGGAGGAAGGAAAGGTGGCGGCCTGGGCAACGGTGTCGGCGTCCACGCGCTCGATGTGGCGAACCACGTCAGGCAATGCAGCGGCTTGACTCATGAGAATCTCCAGAAAGGCCGGCAACTGCCGGCGGATTGATCGGGAACGGAAAAGGGTCAGTCGACGCGGGCGCCCGACGCCTTGACGACCTTGCCCCAGCGGACGATGTCGTCCTTGATGAGGGCAGCGAACTGTTCGGGTGTGCCACCTGCGGGGTCGGCCCCCTGGTCGCCCAGCTTCTTTTGAAGGTCGGGTTGTTTCAGAGCGGCATTGAACTCGGCGTTCAGCTTGGCCAACACATCCTTGGGTGTGCCCGCAGGCGCCAGGAAGCCGAACCAGGTCACGGCGTCAAAGCCCTTGTAGCCCGACTCGTTGATGGTGGGCACTTGGGGCAAATCGTCCACGCGCTGGGCCGACGTCACCGCCAATGCCCTCAGCTTGCCCTGCTTGATCTGGCCGATCAGGGTGGGCACGGAAGACATGTAGAGCTCGACGTTGCCACTCACCACGTCGGTCAGTGCCTGGGCGGCGCCCTTGTAGGGCACGTGCTGCATCTTGACCGATGCAGCCGCCTGGAACAGCTCGCTGGTGAGGTGGGCCACCGTGCCATTGCCGGGGGACGCGAAGTTGAGCGCGCCCGGCTTGTCCTTGGCGGCCTTGACGACGTCGGCCAGCGTCTTGTGCACCGAATTGGCGCCGGTCACCATCACCAGAGGCGCATTGGCCACCAGCAGGATGGGCGCAAGGTCCTTCACCGAGTCGTAAGGCATCTTGGCGTAAAGCGTCGGGTTGATGGCCATGTTGCTGGTCTGCCCCAGCACCAGGGTGTAGCCATCGGCGGGGGACTTGGCCACCGCCTCCACGCCGAGGTTGCCGCCGGCGCCAGGCTTGTTTTCCACCACAAACACCCAACCCGTGCTTTGGGTGACCTTTTGTGTGACTTCACGGGCGATGATGTCGGTGCCACCGCCAGCCGGGAACGGCACGACCACGCGGATGGGGCGGTTGGGGAAGGCCTGGGCATGGGCAGCGGTGACGGTGACGGTGGCGCAGGCAGCAAAGGCGGCGAGCGCGACCAGGGCGCGACGGATGAGCATGGTTTTTGTCTCCAAGGTCGGGTTCCCGGCAACCGCGCCGGCTTCCCGTTGATGGGCTTGAGTATTGGGTGTTGGACAGATACAGTCCAATCGATAATTTCTTCAAATACATCCACCAGGCTTTTGATATGGATTTGCGGGACCTGCGCTACTTCGAAACCATCGCGGAGCTGGAGCACATCGGACGCGCCACCGAAAAGTTGCACCGCACCCAGCCGGCCCTGACCAGCTGCATACGCCGCCTGGAGGAAGAAACGGGGGCGCCGTTGTTCGAGAAAGCGGGCCGTGGCATCCGCCTGACGGCGGCGGGCAGGGTCTTGCTCAAATGGGCACAGCGCATGCGTTTCGACGCTGAGGACGCGAAGCGGGAGATGGGCGACATCGGTCGAGGGCTGTCGGGCCACATCCGGCTGGGCATCGTGCCCACCGCCGCCCAGTTCCTGCTGCCCAGGGCGGCGCGTCAACTGATGGCCCAGGCACCTGAGGTGACGCTCAAAACCGTGGTGGGCCTGGTGGACACGCTTCGGCCCCAGCTGCACGCGGGCGAGATCGATTTGATGGTGGGCACCGAAGGGACCGAGATGCCCGGCTATGTGTCGCAGGTGCTGGCGTCAGACACCATCGTAGTGGCCGCCAGCGCTGACCACGCCATCCACCAGGCAAAACCCAGCATGCGCGATCTCACCCACCACCGCTGGGTGTTGCAGCCGCCCGGTGCACCCACGCGCGACTGGCTGGACCACAGCTTCGACCGCAAACGCCTGCCGCGCCCCCGCGTGCAGGTGGAGAGCACCATGCTGCTGATGCTGCCTGCCTTGATCGCCGAGACCGGCTTGCTCAGCTTCATTTCGCGGCACCACCTGGCCCAGGCCCATGCCGCATCTGTGCTGAAAGAGGTGCCCCTGAAAGAAACGACCATGCACCGGCGCCTGGTCGTCGCGTACCGTGAAAACAGCTACGTGCCACCAGCCGCCAGGCTGCTCATCACGCTCTTGGCCGACGCCTCCGCCAGCGCATGAGGGCTCACCAAAGGCTCAGAACAGCTTGCCCACGTTGAGCAGGGTGAGCACCCCCAGCACCGCGAAGATGGCCGCGGCGATGGCGTGCACCAAGGTCATGGACACCTTGGCTGCGATCTTGTCGCCCATGAACACGGCTGGCACGTTGTCCAGCATCATGCCCCGCGTGGTGCCGGTCACTACGGCCACGATGTCGCTGTAGCGCGCGGCCAGGCCCACGGTGGCGATCTGCGTTTTGTCGCCCATTTCGGCCAGGAAGAAGGCGACCACGGTGGTGCCAAACACACCAAAACGCGAGACCGCATCGGCATCGCCTTCGTCCACCTTGTCGGGGATCAGCATCCAGCCGGCCATGGCCAGGAAGGACACGCCAATGACCCAGCGCAACACGTCGGGCCCGAGCGCACGTGCCACCCAGTCGCCCACCGCGCCGGCCATGGCGTGGTTGGCCAGGGTGGCCACCAGAATGCCCAGGATGATGGGCACGGGCTTGCGGAACTTGGCGGCCAAGAGCATGGCCAACAATTGGGTTTTGTCGCCCATTTCACCGAGCGCCACCACGCCCGTGGACACAAGAAAAGCTTCCATGAGAACTCCGGGGCCGGCAGCAAACGCAAAGACCACACCGCGACGCCGGCCCAACCGGAGGCAGTGAGGTCAAAGGTCTTGCCAGGCCAAAAGCTGTGCGCGCCATGGTCGTGAGGACCAAGTCTGTTGACGCGAACCCCTGCGTTGCACAGGGCGGCTACTCCCCAATGACGGGAAAACCCTGATTATACCGAGGCGAACCCAGGGGCCGCCCGAGACAGGTTCATGCCCGATAATTGACGTTTACGTAAACGTCATATCAACCCCTTTCACCAACCCACAGAGGAGTTTTCCATGGACATCGCAGGCAAGGTTTTTATCGTCACGGGCGGCGCATCGGGCCTGGGCGAAGGCACGGCACGCATGCTGGCGGCCAACGGCGGCAAGGTGGTGGTGGCCGACATGCAGGTTGAAAAAGGCGAAGCGGTGGCCAAGGAGATCGGCGGCGCGTTCGTCAAATGCGACGTCAGCAACGAGGCCGACGGTCAGGCCGTGGTGGCGCAGGCCGTGTCCATGGGCAAGCTCATGGGCCTGGTCAACTGCGCCGGCATCGCACCGGCCGAAAAAACCGTGGGCAAAAACGGCGCGCACTCGCTGGCCGTCTACACCAAGACCATCATGGTCAACCTGGTGGGCAGCTTCAACATGATCCGCCTGGCCGCCGACGCCATGTGCAAAAACGAACCCGAAGCCACGGGCGAGCGCGGTGTGCTCATCAGCACCGCCAGCGTGGCCGCCTACGACGGCCAGATCGGTCAGGCGGCCTACGCCGCGTCCAAGGGAGGCGTGGTGGGCATGACCCTGCCCATCGCCCGCGACCTCGCCCGCAACGGCATCCGCAACATGACGATTGCCCCCGGCATCTTCGGCACACCCATGTTGTTTGGCATGCCGCAGGAAGTGCAGGACGCGCTGGCCGCTGGTGTGCCCTTCCCCAGCCGCCTGGGCACCCCGGCCGACTACGCCAAGCTGGCCAAACACATCATTGAAAACGACATGCTCAACGGCGAGGTGATCCGCCTGGACGGCGCCATCCGCCTGGCACCGCGGTGACACAGGCGGCCGAATGATCTGCGGTTTATGATGGTTTTCCTTGGAGGAAAACCATGTCACGCCAGATCCGCCCGCTTCTTTCTGCCTTGTCCGTTGTGCTGCTGGCCGCGTGTGCCAGTGGCCCGGGTGGTTTTCAGTACCAGGTGCCGCAACAGCCCGAAGCCGCATCGGGCTACACCGACAAACCCGGTTGGGCCACCAGCCGGTTCGCGGTGGCGGCGGCCAACCCGCTGGCCACCGACGCGGGCTACCAAATCCTCAAGGCGGGCGGCAGCGCGGTCGATGCGGCCATCGCGGTGCAAATGGTGCTCACGCTGGTGGAGCCGCAGTCCAGCGGCATCGGCGGCGGCGCCTTCTTGCTGCACCACGATGGCAAGGCCGTGGTGGCCTACGACGGCCGCGAAACCGCACCGGCCGCTGCCGATGAAAAGCTGTTCCTGAATGCCGAGGGCAAGCCCCTGCCCTTCATCGACGCCGTGGTGGGCGGACGCTCGGTGGGGGTGCCCGGCACGGTGCGCATGCTGGAGCTGGCGCACCAGAAACATGGCAAGCTGCCCTGGGCCACGCTGTTCGAGCCGGCCATCACCCTGGCCACCGAAGGCTTCAAGGTCAGCCCCCGACTGAACACCCTGCTCGGCTTGGAGCAACACCTCAAAAAAGACCCCACGGCAGCGGCCTACTTCTACCGCCCTGATGGCACGCCCCACCCGGTGGGCCACGTGCTCAAGAACCCCGAACTGGCGGCCGTGTTGCAGCAAATCGCCCAAAAGGGCTCCAAAGCCCTGCACGAAGGTGAAGTGGCACAGGCCATCGTGGACAAGGTCACGCGCCACCCGGGCAACCCCGGTCGCATGAGCCTGGCCGATCTGGCCGGCTACGTGCCCAAACAGCGCGAGGCGCTGTGCCACGACCTCGCCGGTGCAGGCCGCGATTTCCGCGTCTGTGGCTTCCCTCCGCCGAGCTCGGGCGCGATTGCTGTGGGGCAAATCCTGGGCATCATGGCCCGCACGTCAGCGGCCCGCCTGCCCTTGCAGGACGGCTTGCCCTCAGCCGACTGGCTGCACACCTACGCAGAAGCTTCGCGCCTGGCCTTCGCCGACCGCGCCCTGTACGTGGCCGACCCCGACTTCGTTGCCCCCCCGGCCGGCAACTGGCTGAGCCTGCTGGACCCGGCCTACCTGGCCCAGCGCGCCCAGTTGATCGGCGCTCAGGCCAACAAGACCCCCAAGGCCGGTGCGCCGGGCGGCGTCAAGACGGCCTACGCGCCCATGCCCGATCAACCCGAATACGGCACCAGCCACATCAGCATCGTCGATGCCCACGGCAACGCCCTGGCCATGACCACCACCATCGAAGACGCCTTTGGCTCGCGCCAGATGGTCAAGGGTTTTCTGCTCAACAACGAACTCACCGACTTCAGCTTCGCACCTGCCAGCGCGGACGGTCAGCCCATCGCCAACCGCGTTCAACCCGGCAAGCGACCGCGGTCATCGATGGCCCCCACTCTCGTGTTCGACAGAGGCACTGGCCAGCTTGTCAAAAGCGCCGGCAGCCCTGGCGGCGCGCTGATCATCCATTACACCGCCAAGACCCTGCACGGCGTGCTGAACTGGGGTCTGCTGCCCCAGCAGGCCATCGATCTGCCCAACTTCGGCGCCACCGGTGCGCCGACGGTACTGGAGGAAAAACGCTTTCCGGCCACCACCGTGGACGCGCTCAAGGCACGGGGCCACGAAGTGCGCGAGATGAACATGACCAGCGGCCTGCAAGGCATCGCGCGCGGTCAGGCCCACGGCCAACCCATCTGGTGGGGCGGCGCCGACCCCCGCCGTGAAGGCGTGGTCATGGGCGACTGACAGACTTCCATTCACACCCCATGGACCAACGCACCCCCACCGATCTGGCCCGGGAAACCGTGCGCCAGCTGACGACGCGCAAGCTGCCACCCACGCCCGACAACTACCAGCGCATCTGGCACGAGATCGCCGGCACGCGGCCCACACGGCCGTTCCCCACCGAGCAGATGACCAGCCTGGCACAGGCCCTGCCCACCACCACGCCAGCCCAGCGGCGCGCGCAAATGCAGGTGGAAAAGGCGGTGAGCCAGTGCAACTGGAGCGGCGTTGAGAAGGCCCTCGTGGACTACGCCAGCGTGCCCCAACCCCTGGCACAGCCGGGCACCATGACCACCCGGCCCCATCACGTAGCGGCGGCACAGGAGGGCGCGGGCCTGGCTCCTGACCTGTTGGAACAGATCGCCCGCCTGGTGGACAACACGCTGCCCGCCTTGGGCAAGGACGACCAGCGCATCAACGAGCTGGCGGACAAGCTCATCCAGTACCTGCGCCAGCCCGACTGCGACCCTGGCGTGCTCAAGCCCATGCTGAGCAACTTCAGCTACCGGCTGTCGTTCTCGGCCGAAGAACAAGGCGCCATCCGCAACACCTTGCTGGGCCTGCTCCACCTGGTGTTCGAAAACATCGCCGAACTGAGCCTGGACGATCGATGGCTGCACGGCCAGGTGGAAGCACTCAAGGGCGCCACCCAGCCGCCGCTGGCGCTCAAACGACTGGAAGACGTGCAGAGCCGCCTGCGCGACGTCATCCACAAGCAGGCCGAGGTCAAGGCCCAGACACTGGCCGCGCAGCAGGACATGAAGGACATGCTGGCCGCCTTCATTGAACGGCTGGCCCGCATGACCGAGCACAGCAGCGGCTTCACCGACAAACTCGACCGCTGTGCCAAACAGCTGGAAAGCGCCGGCAGCCTCAGCGACATCGCCCCCGTGCTGCAAGAAGCCATTGCCGCCACCCGCTCCATGGCCACCGATGCCCAACGCGCCAGCGACGAGCTGCGTGAACTGCGTGGCAAAGCCGAACAGGCCGAGGCCGAGGTGATGCGCCTGCAGCAACAGCTCGAACATGCCAGCACACAAATGCGGCACGACCCGCTGACCGGCGCCCTCAACCGCAAAGGCCTGGACGAGGACCTCAAGCGCGAGCTGGCACGCTCACGCCGCCTGGAAACCCCCATGTGCGTGGCCCTGCTCGACATCGACGACTTCAAGAAGATCAACGATGCCCACGGCCACGACACCGGCGACGCCGCCCTGGTGCACCTGGCCCACGTAGCCCGCCAGGTGCTGCGCCCCCAGGACACCGTGGCCCGCTATGGCGGTGAAGAATTCGTCATCGTCATGCCAGACACCGCACTCGACCAAGGGGTGGAGGCCATGACCCGGCTGCAACGCGAATTGACCAAGCGTTTCTTTCTGGAAGGCAGCGAACGCCTGCTGATCACCTTCAGTGCGGGCGTGGCCCAAATGGGCGCGGACGAAAGTGGCGCCGACACGATCAAACGCGCCGACCAGGGCATGTACCTGGCCAAGCGCAGCGGCAAGAACCGCGTTGTCGCCGTGTGAGCGGTCGGTGTGAGGCCTCGGTCTACAGCCGTCTCTGCCGCTCCATCGCCCCCGCCAGACTCATCTCCACCCACAGCTGTTGGACAAAACGGCGGTCCAGCGCCAGCCACAGCAGCACAGGCACCAGTGGCGTGAGCATCAAGAACCCGAACTGGTAGCCATAGGCAATCACCTCCAGCGTCCAGCGCGGCAGACCGGTTTGCACCAGCACATCGGGGCCACTGACGAGGAGCGCGTCACGCAACCAACGAAAACACATGCTGACAACCTGCGACGGCAACAACAAACAGCTGCCCAACAGCAGCTTCCATCCGATGCGTCGGGGCCACGACGCCAGCATGAGGGCATAAAACAAAGCCAAACCATAACCAAAGCTGCGGTAGTTGACCTCGGGCGACAGCTGCGCCACCACAAGCCGCCCGCCCTGGGGCACCAAGACGTTGAGTGAGGTCAACAGCGTGCCCACCGTGCCATGGCGTTCCACCCCCACCACCCAATGGAACAGCCACTGCATCAGCTCACCCGCCGCCGCGATCACCGGTACCGCCAGTTGGGGCGACAAGTAGTACCACGGCACGATCAGCGCGATGAGCGCGACCATGCTGGTCAGCAAAAAGCGCGCGATGCGGCTAAGCGGCAAGCTGCGCTCCAGACTGCCGCGCGACCACCCTTATCCACAGCAGCCAGACCACCAGCACGTCCAGCATGATGAGCGCCTGCCACAAGTAGAGGTGGGCAAATTCGAACACGGCCATGTCCCATTGGCCCAGGTAGTACAGGCTGATGACACGCAGCAGGTTCGCAGCCTGCACCGCCACGATGCCGATGCCGATACCGATCAGCTTGAGCCGCCACGGCGACGGGAAAGCCAACATGCCCGAGATCAGGATGATGGCAGCCTCCACCCCGTTGCACCCTGCCTCGATGGACACCCCAAAACCGGTGGTCTTGCTCTGCAAGACCCGCCCGTGGCTGATCACATCGGCATCGAACAGCGTCATCACCGTCGCGCTCAAGTGCGCGAGCAGGTTGGTCCACGGGTGCACCACCGCCACCTGCACGGGGTTGAGCATCTCGATGCCGAACAGGACGGCCAGCACCACGATGAACAAAAGGAAGAATCGCGCCATGGGGTCGATGGTAAGCAAAAAAGCCTGCAGCCCCCATGGGCCGCAGGCTCTGTACAAACGGTCGAAGATCAGTCGCTCAATCGTCCCGACCGCCTGCAATCCCCAACAGGGCCAGCAGCGACTGGAACACATTGAACAGGCTCAGGTACACCCCCAGGGTGGCGCTGATGTAGTTGGTTTCTTCGCCGTCCTGCACGCGCTTGAGGTCGTACAGGATGAAGGCCGAAAAGATGCCGATGGCCAACACCGACAGCGTGATCATCAGCGCGCTGGACTGCAGGAACACGTTTGCAATGCCCGCCACCATCAGCATGATGACGCCGATGAAGAGGAATTTGCCCATGTTGCCCAGGTCGCGTTTGATGACCGAGGACAGCGTGGCCATGCCCAGGAAGATGGCGCCCGTGCCGGCAAAGGCCGTCATGATCAGGCCTGCACCGTTGGCCAGGCCCAGCACCTGGCCCACCAGGCGCGAGAGCATCAGGCCCATGAAGAAGGTGAAGGCCAACAACACGGGCACACCGGCACCGGAGTGCTTGGTTTTCTCAATGGCGTACATGAAGCCAAAGGCGCCGCCCAAGAAAACGATCAGACCCAGAAACCCGGTCAATGCAGCGGTGATGCCGGTGGCCACGCCCAGCCACGCGCCCAGCACAGTGGGCACCATGGACACGGCCAGCAGGCCGTAGGTGTTGCGAAGCACGCGGTTGCGCTCGGCGGCGCTGGGACGCAGGGCGTCAGCGGTGGAAAAGGTATTCAACGAGGTGTTCATTCAAATCTCTCGAAAAGGTTCAATGGGTGAACGAGCGAAGCGGGTTCAGGCCTGATCGGCCAGCTGGCTGGCCAGGGCCTTGCGCTTGGCGCGGGCACGGATGTTGAGGGCCTCCACCACCAGCGAAAAAGCCATGGCGGCGTAGATGTAGCCCTTGGGCACCTCTTGGTCGAAGGCTTCGGCGGTCAGCGCCATACCGACCATGACCAGGAAAGCCAGCGCCAGCACCTTGACGGACGGGTGGCTGTCGACAAAGTCGCCAATCGGCTTGGCCGCCAGCAACATCACCCCCACCGACACCACCACAGCGGCCACCATCACGCCCAGCTGATCGACCATGCCCACGGCGGTAATCACGGAGTCGAGCGAAAACACGATGTCGATGATGGCGATCTGGCCGATGATGGCCCAGAACAGCTTGGCGCCGGCCGACTTGATGGCCTCGGGATCGGTCTCGGGGGCCACGTCCTGCTCGCGCGCCTCGACCTCGACAAAAATTTCGTGCGAGGCTTTGTAGAGCAAGAACAGGCCACCGAACAGCAGCACCAGATCGCGCCCGCTGATGCCCATGCCCATCACGGTGAACAGGTCGGCGGTCAGGCCCATGATCCAGCTCAGCGTGAACAACAGGGCCAAGCGCGACAGCATGGCAAAACCCAGGCCCAGTCGGCGCGCCTTGTCGCGCAGGTGCGGCGGCAGGCGCCCCACCAGGATGGAGATGAAGATGATGTTGTCGATGCCCAGAACGATTTCCAGGGCAGTCAACATCGCGAAGGCGATCCAGATATTCGGATCAGAGAGGAATTCCATGGTGGCAAGCCGCGAGCGCGGCGCAAGAAGCTGAGGGAAGGAGCATGGCGGCGTCCGCCAGATAAGGGCGGGCCCAGGCGGCCCGCCAGCACTCAAACGTGGTGCGTGTGTCGGGGTGGCCGGTGCGGGCCGTCCAGCGCCGGGGCCACCCAGGCGCGTGCGATGAGCATGCCAGGTCGACACGTTTGGCCGACGCAATCAACGGTCAGAACGCAGGCTTGCAGCAACTCAGGCCACTCGCTGGGCAGATCGGCACCCGGTTGGGCCGCTGCGGGCTCGGGGTTCACGGCGGCCTGGACCCATTCAGCGGCCATCTGGCTCAGTGCGGGCACCTCGGCCAGCGCCTCCGAAGGCGATGCGGCCGCGCCCACGCCCGCCCACGCCAGCACCACCGCACCCAACCAGAGGTACAGTGACAGAAGCGAGGAAAACCAGCGGCGCATGAGGCGGGATTCTATCGGTCCGGGCCCGGGCTGCGGAGCCACCGCCGATCAGGTCACTGGTGCCGGGTTGAACAGCACCAGGTCGTTGTGCAGACCCCACTTCTCGGCCCAGGTCTTGTCGCCACTGGCCACGGCCAGCATGCGGTGAAACAGCTCCCAGCCGAGGTCGTCAATGGTGGCCTCGCCGCTGGCGATGCGCCCGGCGTTGATGTCCATCAGGTCGTGCCAGCGGCGCGCCAGGTCGTTGCGGGTGGCCACCTTGATGACCGGACACTCGGCCAGGCCGTAGGGTGTGCCACGGCCAGTGGTGAACACGTGCAGGTTCATGCCGGCGGCCAGCTGCAGCGTGCCGCAGATGAAGTCGCTCGCGGGGGTGGCGGCGAAGATCAGGCCCTTCTGCTTCACCTTCTCGCCGGGCGCGATGACCCCGTGGATCGGGCCGTTGCCGCTCTTCACGATGGAGCCCATGGACTTTTCAACGATGTTGGACAGCCCGCCCTTCTTGTTGCCCGGCGTGGTGTTGGCGCTGCGATCGGCCTGGCCACGGGCCAGGTAGGCGTCGTACCAGCCCAGCTCGCGCACGATGGCCGCAGCCACCTCAGGCGTGGCGGCACGGCGGGTGAGCTGGTCCACCGCGTCGCGCACCTCGGTGTTCTCGCTGAACATCACGGTGGCGCCGGCGCGCACCAGCAGGTCGGTGGCAAAACCCACAGCCGGGTTGGCGGTGAC
>DASUIK010000308.1:0-12139 GCA_036279795.1 Burkholderiaceae bacterium
AGCCCGCGCCAGTTTCACGCGGACGACTTTGTCCAGCAGGTGCGGCAGACGCTGGAGGAGACGGGCGCCCCCGCGCACGCACTGGTGTTCGAGGTGACGGAGGGCCTGCTGATCGACCACGTGGATGGCACAGTCGAGCGCATGGCCGAGCTGGTGGCCATGGGCATCCGCTTTTCCATTGATGACTTCGGCACCGGCTACTCCAGCATGGCCTACCTCAAGCGCCTGCCACTCTACGAAATCAAGATCGACAAGGGTTTTGTGCAGGACATAAGCAGCGACACAGGCAACGCCGCCATCGTGCGGGCCGTGTTGTCCATGGCCCGGCACCTGCGCTTGCGGGTGGTCGCCGAAGGGGTGGAAACCACCGAACAGGCCGACTTTCTGGTGGCCAGCGGATGTGAAGCCATGCAGGGTTACCTGTACGCGCGGCCCATGCCGCTGGCCCACTGGTTGCAAGCCCAAGCCCCTGCGGGCACGGCCGTCACGCGTCCTGCTTGAGGAAGATGTCCTTGTCGGGGAAATACTGGGTGTGCAAAGGCAGCAAAGCCCCGCCCAGCGCGCGCGCATGGGCGCCCACCTGGCCCAGCGCCAGGCGCTCCGGCCGCGCGATGCCCACCACCGGGTAGGCGGCCAGGGCCACACGCGTCTGAGCCAGCAAACGCTCCAGCAAAACACGCGACAGGCTGCCGTCCAGTACCACCGCATCCAGGTCGAGCAAGGCGGTCGCGCCGATGACCGCCATCGCCAGCGACTCGCTGGCGCGCCGCAGCCACGGGCCGGTGAGCGCGTCGTGGACCGCCTCGTTGATACCGTCGCTGTGCACAAGCTGCGGGTCCAGGCCCGCGGCCATCAAGGCCTGCTCCAGCTGCCAGCCAGAGGCTCGCTCCAACAGCTGAGGGGCCCCGCCTGCCTGCGCCAAGCCCAGGGGCAAGGAGCCGATGGCGCCCGCGTTGCCGCGCTCGCCCGGCAGCAGGTGCCCCGACAGCACCAGCCCACCGCCCACGAAGGTGCCGACGAACACATACAGGAAACTGCGCACTTGCTGGCCGTGGCCTTGCAGCAACTCGGCCGTGCAGGCGGCGATGGTGTCCTTGGCAAACACCACCGGCAGCGGCGTGAGGGCCTGCACACGCTCGCGCAAGTCCACGCCGGCCCACTTTTGCAGGGCGGGCGCCGCGTCCGGGCCCAGCAGATCGGCCCACTGGTGCATGAACAACGGCGCCGACAAGCCCAGGCCCACCACGCGTGCCCAGCGCGTGCCCATCTGACGACGCAGCGTCTTGAGCGCATCGGCCACGTGGGGCAACACCTCGTCGGGGTCGGGCCAGGCGTAGTGGAAAACCTGCTGGTGGCGGATCTGGCCCACGAAGTCGATCACCAGCACCTCCAGGCTGCGGCGGCCCACCTGCACCCCCACACTGAACGCACCCTCGGGGTTGAGCGACAGGGGGATGGAGGGCTGCCCGATCTTGCCGCGCACCCGCTCCTGCTTGAGCAACAGCCCATCGTCGAGCAGCCGCTCGACGATGATGGACACGGTTTGGGTGGACAGCTGGGTCAGGCGCGCCAGATCGGCCTTGGGGATGGCCCCATGCAGGCGTATGGCCTGCAGCACCGTGCGCTCGTTGAACTGGCGCATGCCCTGGTGGTTGGAGCCACGCATGCCGTGGAAGGGTTCGCCTCCCGCAGGGGTGATGGCGTCGGCAGGTGGGGGCTTGCGGGGCATGGGCGGCGGAGCTCAGTGGGAAGACGGCGGCAGGATGACGCCCTTGCAAAGTATCGCATTGCCATAGGCGGTGGCCTCGCCACTTTGCACGATCAGGCTGGCCGCTTTCACCCGTTCGTAAAAGGCGAAACGCTCGATCGCCTCCACCTGCGCAGGCACCACGCCTTCGGCGCCAGCAGCGTCGATGAACGCCTGCTGCGCCGCCGTGGTGTGCCCCGGCGGCAGCTCGACATGTTGCATGTAGCCTGCAGGCTGGTGCACGTCCGTGGCGAGCGGAAACACCGACAACACGGCACGCGCCACACGCTCGAGGCTGTGGCCGGGCAAGCGCACCACGGGCTTGCCGCCAGACAGCCAATCGGCGGTGAAGTTGGCGTCCACCACGGCCACCCATTCACCGTGGCCCATGGCGCACAGGTGTTTGAGCAGGTCGGGCGTCAGCAGAGGGTCAATGCCTTTGAGCATGGTCTTTGTCGCTTTCAGTGGGCCAGCGCTTCGGGCGGGATCTGGTCGGGTGCCATGGCGCCCGTCATCACCGCCACGGTGTCGCTCATGCTGATCTTTTTGGGGTTGACGAGGGCTGCGCGTTTGCCCAGGCGAGCGATGTGGATGCGATCGGCGATCTCGAACACGTGCGGCATGTTGTGGCTGATCAGGATCACCGGCAGGCCCTTGTCACGCACGCGGCGTATCAGCTCCAGCACCATGTTGCCCTCCTTCACGCCCAGCGCGGCGGTGGGCTCATCCATGATGACCACGTGCTGCGCAAAGGCCGCCGCGCGTGCCACCGCCACACACTGGCGTTGCCCACCTGACAAGGTTTCCACCGCCTGTGTCATGGACCGTATGCCCACCTTCAGCTCGTTCATGCGGGCGATGCTTTCCTCCAGCATGCGGTGCTTGTCGAGCATGCCCAGCGCGCGGCCCAGAAAGCCAGGGCGACGCAACTCGCGCCCCAGGAACAGGTTCTCGGCAATGGTCATGGCGGGGGCCACGGCCAGGTCCTGGTACACCGTCTCGATCCCGGCGCGGCGGGCGTCGATGGGGCTCCGGAATTGGATTAGTTGGCCATCGAGCCTGATCTCGCCAGCGTCGGGGATGGTGGCGCCCGACAAGGCTTTGATCAAACTCGATTTGCCGGCCCCGTTGTCGCCGATCACCGCCAGGATTTCGCCCGCGCGCAGCTCGAAGTCGGCGCCGTCCAAGGCGGTGACCTGGCCGTAGCGTTTGACCAGGCCTTTCGCCTGCATCACCAGGGGCGTGTGTTTGTCCATTTCAACGCACTCCTTTGCGCGAAAGTTGGTCGGTGGCCACCGCGAGGATGACCAGGATGCCGGTGACCAGGATCTGGTAGACCGAGGACACGCCCATGAGCGTGAGGCCGTTGCGACACACCCCCACGATGAGTGCCCCCACCAGCGTGCCCAGCACGATGCCGCGACCACCGAACAGGCTGGTGCCACCCAGCACCACGGCGGTGATGGCGTCGAGGTTTTCGGTTTGCCCCGCGTTGGGATCGCCCGCACCGGTGCGCGCCACCGACAGCAACGAGGCGATGCCGTAGAACACCCCGGCCAACACATAAACACCCAGCAAGACCTTGTCGGTGGCGATGCCGGTCAGGCGGGTGGCCTCAGGGCTGTTGCCCACCGCATACACGTGGCGCCCCGGCGCCGTTTCGCGCAAGGCAAACCACACCAGCCCATACAGCGCAAGCATCAACACCGCGCCCCAGACGATGGCGGTATCACCCAGCTTGAAGCTGTTGCCCAGCGCGGTCATGCCGGCGGGGATGTCGGTGATGGTCTGCGAGCCCGAGTAAAGCTGCGTGATGGCGAACGCGATGTTGAGCGTGCCCAGCGTGACAATGAAAGGCGGCAGCTTGATGCGTGTGACCAGCAGGCCGTTGATCAACCCGAACAAGGTCGTCACCCCGATGCCACAGGCGATGGCCACCGGCGCCGGCAAGCCGAAATCGGCCGCCACCTTGGTCATGACCACACCGCCAAGCGCCATCACCATGCCACACGACAGATCGATGCCGGCGGTGAGGATGATCAGCGTCTGACCGATGGCGATCACGCCCACCACCATCACCTGCTGCAGGATGAGCGCGAAGTTCTGCGCCGACAGGAAGCGATCGCTCTGCGTCGCAAAAAACACGGTCGCCAGCAACAGCGCGATGAAGGGCCCCATCGTCGCGATGGGGGGCAGTTTGGCTTGGGGCTTGGACATGGTGACGACCGCGGTGCTGCGCAGGACCGCGCTCACTTGTTGCCCCAGCACATGTCGGTGCCGGTCTTGACGTCCTTGCTGTCCACACCGGTCACCGGTTTGGCTGCGATCAGCGTGACGCCGGTGTCGGTGTAGCCACTCACCTTCTTGCCGCTTTTGGCGTACTCCACCCCGGCGGCCACGCCCATGGCGGCCATGCGCAAGGGGTATTGCTGCGACGTCGCGGCAATCACGCCTCGGCCCACGTCGGCCACCCCCGCGCAACCACCGTCCACCGACACGATGAGCACATCCTTCTCTTTACCGGCCGCCTTGAGCGCGTTGTACGCGCCTGCCGCAGCCGGCTCGTTGATGGTGTAGACCACGTTGATGGTCGGCGTCTTCTGCAGGCAGTTTTCCATGCCGGTCTGGCCCTTGGCGCGGTCGCCGTAGCTGTCGGCCATGCAGGCCACGCCCGCCTTGGCGCCACCGAGTTCGTTGCTCTTGGCGTCAGGCGCCGTCAGGCCAAAACCCTTCAAGAAGCCGTTGTGGCGTTGCGCGCCTACTGGGTGGCCCGGGAACAGGTCGAGCGTGGCGATGACGGCCGGCTTGCCGCCCAGCGCCGCCTTGGCGTACTGACCGATCAGCTCGCCGGCCTTGAAGTTGTTGGTGGCGAACAGCGCGTCGGTGCCGTTCTCCGGGTCCGTCGGGCTGTCCAGCGCAATCACCATCACGCCCGCCGCACGCGCCTTGCGGATGGCCGGCACGATGGCCTTGGCATCGCTGGGCGTGATCAGGATGGTCTTGGCACCAGCGGCCATCATGTTCTCAATGGCGGTCACCTGGCCCGCATTGTCGCCATCGGTCTTGCCGGCCGCGGTCAGCAGTTTCGCACCCAGCTTCTGCGCCTCGGCACTGGCGCCTTCCTTCATCTTGACGAAAAAGGGATTGGTTTCGGTCTTGGTGATCAGACCGATCACAGGTGGGGTCTGTGCGCCCGCCATGGCGGTGGCGGTCAGCGCGGCGGCAAGCAGGCCCAGGCGGGCCATCAGGCGGGTGGTCGTCATGTGTGCTCCTCTTGTGGGTGGATCGGTTGGCGTTCAACCGTGGAGCGGAGTGTGGCGCAAGCAAAAAATTAAATCAATTATCTTTATTTAGTACTTTCCCTAGTGTGTTTGTACCCGGCTTGGCCGGACACTTGCCGCCATCACCAGACGACAGACGGCCGCACCCCCATGAGGACCACCCCTTGAACCGCCCCATCCTGATCCTTGGCGAGGCCTTGATGGACTGCCTCGCCCAACCCGACGGCAGCCTGATGCCCCTGATGGGCGGCAGCCCTTACAACCTGGCGCGCGCCGCCGCACGCCAAGGCGCGCAAGTGGGCTACCTGCCGCCGTTTTCGAGCGACCAGTTCGGCCAGCAACTCAAAGCCCAGGCGATGGCCGACGGCGTGCACCCACAAAGCCCCGACAGCGCCTGCCCCACGTCCTTGGCCGTGGTGACGCTGCAAGACGGCCAGCCCAGCTACAGCTTCTACCGCGAAGGCATTGCCGACCGGGACCACACCCCGGCCGACCTGATCGCGCTGCTGTGCCAACACACCCCAGGGGTCTTGCACACCGGCTCGCTGATGCTGCTCCCGCCCGAACACGACAAGACCCTGGAGGTGCTGCACGCGGCGCACGCGCTGGGTTGGCTCATCAGCGTGGACACCAACCTGCGCCCCGCCATGGCCCGCGACCTGCCTGCCTACCGCGACGCCGTGATGCAGGCCGTGGCCGTGGCCGACTGGGTCAAGGCCAGCGACGAAGACCTCTTGGCCCTGGGCCTGGGCGAGGCCACCCTGGCCAACGCCGAGCGCCTGCGCCAGGCCTTCGCCCACCCCGCCAACCGCCGCCTCGCCTTCACCTTTGGCGCGGCGGGCGCCTGCCTGTGGGTGGATGGCGAACACGCCAGCGCCCCAGCCCCCACCGTGCAGGTGGTGGACACCGTAGGTGCAGGCGACACCTTCTGGGGCACCTGCCTGGCCGACTGGGCCCGCGAGACCACCCAGGCCACCTCCGCGTTGCCCCACACCCTGGCGCGCGCCATGCGGGCCGCGGCCATCAACTGCGGCCGCAAAGGCTGCCAGCCACCGACCGGTGAAGAGCTGGCACGTGAAACCTGGATGTAACCAAAATCAATTCAGTCACACATTTTTTGGTAACATAGTTACATTCACATCAAAAACACCCGCATGAACGCAGCCGCATCCCCCCCACTGGACATGGTCATCTTCGGCGGTGCCGGCGACCTGGCCTGGCGCAAGCTCTTGCCCGCGCTCTACATGGCCCACCTGCACCAACGCCTGCCGGACGACTGCCGCATCATCGGCGTGGGTCGACACGGCTGGACACGCGACGACTACGTGGCCTTCGTCGACAAGACCTCCCGTCCCCACGTGGGTGGCGACGCACTGGACCCAGGCAACTGGGCCAGCTTCCTGGCGCGGCTCGACTTCGTGAGCCTGGACGCCACGGTGGCCGAGGGCTACCAGCGCTTGCACGCCACTTGTCGCAGCGGCGCCACCAAGGTGTTCTACCTGGCCACCGCACCCAGCCTGTTCACCGACATCTGCCGCCACCTCGACGAGGCCGCGCTGATCGACAAGGAGGCCCGCGTGGTGCTTGAAAAGCCACTGGGCCACGACCTGCCCTCGGCCCAGGCCATCAACGAAGCGGTGGCGCGGCATTTCAGCGAAAAGCAGATCTACCGCATCGACCACTACCTCGGCAAAGAAACGGTGCAAAACCTCATGGTGCTGCGCTTTGGCAACGCCATCTTCGAACCCCTGTGGCGCGCGCCCACCATCAAGAGCGTGCAGATCACCGTCTCCGAGACCGTGGGCGTGGGCACGCGGGCGGGCTTCTACGACCAGACCGGCGCCATGCGCGACATGGTGCAGAACCACCTGCTGCAGCTCTTGTGCATCGTTGCCATGGAAGCGCCCATCTCGCTCGACCCCGACGATGTGCGCGACGAAAAACTCAAGGTCTTGCGCTCGCTGCGCAAGTTCGAATTGGCCGACGTGTTGCGCGACACGGTGCGCGGCCAGTACACGGCGGGCGTGGTCGATGGCGCCCAGGTCAAAGGCTATCTGGACGAAGCCGACGTGCCCGCCGGCAGCCAGACCGAAACCTTCGTGGCCATCAAGGCCCAGGTGCACAACAGCCGCTGGGCCGGCGTGCCCTTCTTTTTGCGCACCGGCAAACGCATGTTGAAACGGCAGTCGGAAATCATCATCGAGTTCTCCGAGCCGCCTTTCTCCATCTTCGCCGGCGAACCCTCACAGTCCCACCCCAACCGCCTCATCATCACGCTGCAGCCAGAAGAATCCATCCAGTTGCAGATGATGGCCAAGGAGCCGGGTTCGGGCATGAAGATGCGCCCGGTCTTCCTCAACCTCGACCTGCAATCGGCCTTCACCGAACGCCGCGCGGAAGCCTACGAGCGCCTGCTCATCGACGTCATCAAAGGCCGCCTGACCCACTTCATGCGGCGCGACGAACTGGAAGCCGCCTGGCGCTGGGCCGACCCCATCCTCGAAGGCTGGCAGCAACTGGGCGAACGGCCCAAGACCTACCCCGCCGGCAGCTGGGGCCCGGCCGCCGCGTCGGCCCTGGTGGCGCGCGAAGGTGCGGTGTGGTTCGAGGCGCAGTGACCCCGTGAACATCGCCCTCCACCCTTGCCCAGACGCGGCCACCCTCGCGCAAACGCTGGCCGCCGACATCGCCCAGCGCCTGCGCGCCGCCGTGACCGAGCGTGGCCAGGCCTTGCTCGCGGTGTCGGGCGGCAAATCGCCCGTGCCGCTGTTCCAGCAACTGAGCCAACAGGCCCTGCCCTGGGCGCAGGTGACGGTGCTGCTGGTGGACGAACGCTGTGTGCCACCCGACCACGCCGACAGCAACAGCGCCCTGGTGCGCCAGCACCTGCTGCAAGGCGAAGCTGCCGCCGCACGCTGGCTGCCGTTTTTCGACACCCTGCCCCACTTCGACGCCGACACCGACTTGCCCGCCCTCACCACCGCCACCAACCAGCGAATGCGAGGGCTGCCCTGGCCGCTGGACGTGGCGGTGCTGGGCATGGGCGAGGACGGCCACACCGCGTCGCTGTTCCCCCACGCGCCCGGCCTTGAGGTGGCGCTGAGGAGCACCGCTCCGGTGGCCTGGACGCGGCCCTCCACCGCCCCCCACGCCCGACTCACGCTCACGCTGCCCACGCTGCTGGCCGCGCACTGCCTGGTGCTGCCTCTGCAAGGCCCAACCAAACAAGCCGTGTTTCAACGCGCTGGTGTGGCGCCCACGGCCGACCTGCCCATCTCGCTGGTGATCCACCAGTGCCCCTCGCCCGTCCATGTGTGGACGGCCCCCTGAATGCCGAAAGTTCGCCATGACTGAGACCACCCCTTCTCTGAACCCCGCGCTGCAGCGTGTGACCGAACGCATCGTCGAGCGCAGCCGCAGCAGCCGCGCGACCTACCTGACCACCCTGGCCGGGCTGCGCAAACCCGGCCCATACCGCGCGGGCATGGGCTGCGCCAACATGGCCCATGCCTTCGCGGCGATGCCTGGCAACGACAAGCTGGTGCTCCACCAGGAGCGCCAGCCCAACATAGCCATCGTCACCGCCTACAACGACATGCTATCGGCCCACCAACCGTATGAGCACTACCCCGAGCACATCCGGGCCACCGCACGCACGCTGGGCGCCACCGCCCAGGTGGCCGGCGGCGTGCCGGCCATGTGCGACGGCGTGACACAAGGCTACGAAGGCATGGAGCTGTCGCTGTTCTCGCGCGACGTGATCGCATTGGCCACCGCCGTGGCGCTGTCGCACAACGTGTTCGACGGCGTGTTGTGCCTGGGCATCTGCGACAAGATCGTGCCCGGCCTGGTGATCGGTGCGCTGCAATTCGGGCACCTCCCGGTGGTCATGGTGCCGGCCGGACCCATGACTTCGGGCCTGTCCAACGACGAGAAAGCGAAGGTGCGCCAGCAGTACGCCCAAGGCCTGGTAGACCGCGCCGCCCTGCTGGCGGCCGAAGAAGCCGCCTACCACGGCGCGGGCACCTGCACCTTCTACGGCACGGCCAACTCCAACCAGATGCTGATGGAGATCATGGGCTTGCAGCTGCCCGGTTCGTCCTTCGTCAACCCCGGCACGCCGCTGCGCACGGCGCTGACCGAACACGCGGTGGCCTGCGCACTGCGCGCGCCGACCATGGGCCAAATCGTCACTGAAAAAACCATCGTCAACGCCATCGTCGGCCTGCTCGCCACCGGCGGCTCCACCAACCACACGCTGCACCTGGTGGCCATGGCGCGTGCCGCCGGCATACGCATCGACTGGGACGACTTTGCCGAGCTCTCCAGCGTGGTGCCGCTGCTGGCCAAGGTCTACCCCAACGGCAAAGCCGACGTGAACCACTTCCACGCCGCCGGTGGCATGGGCTTCCTGATCGGGCAACTTCTGTCGGTAGGTCTGCTGCACGCGGACGTGAGCACCCTCCTCGGTGAAGGCCTGCAGCGCTACGCCGCCGAGCCGTGGCTGGACCAGGGCCAGCTGGCCTGGCGCGCCGCGCCCGCCGCCTCCGGCGACACATCGGTGCTGCGCCCGGTGAGCGAGCCCTTCACGCCCGACGGTGGCCTCAAGCGCCTGCAAGGCAAGCTGGGCCGCGCGGTGGTCAAGACCTCGGCCGTCCAGCCCGAACACCAGCGCGTGCTGGCCCCCGCCGTGGTGGTGGACAGCCAGCAGGCCTTGAGCGATCTGTTCAAGCAGGGCCAGCTGGAACGCGACTTCGTGGCCATCGTGCGCCGCCAGGGACCGCAGGCCAATGGCATGCCCGAGCTGCACAAGCTGACGCCGATTTTGGGCATCCAGCAGGACAAGGGCTTCAAGGTCGCGCTGGTCACCGATGGCCGCATGTCTGGCGCCTCGGGCAAGGTGCCCGCCGCCATCCACGTCACACCCGAAGCCGTGTGTGGCGGCCACATCGCCCGCGTGCGCGACGGCGACATGGTGCTGCTGGACTGCGAAACCGGCACCCTGGACGTGCTGGTGGACGAGGCCGAGTTGGCACAACGCCCCCTGCCCGAGGTGAACCTGAGCGCCAACGGCCACGGCCATGGGCGCGAGCTGTTTGGCCTGTTCCGCCGCCAGGCGGGCCTGGCCGAAAACGGCGCCTCCGCCCTGTTTGGAAATGATTGAACTGCGCCACCACTGGCACACTCCGGTATCCCCATGAACACACCAGCTTCCCTGCCCTCCTTCCAATCCCGCGTGGTGCCCGTGGTGGTCGTCACCGACCCGGCCCAGGCCGTGCCCATGGCCGAGGCCTTGCTGGCCGGTGGTGTGGACGTGATCGAAATCACCCTGCGCAGCGCCGCCGGGCTGGCCGCCATCGAGGCCGTGGCCAAAGCCGTGCCCGCCATGCAGGTGGGCGCCGGCACCGTGACACGCGCCAGCGAGGTCGCGCAGGTGTTGAACGCGGGTGCGCGTTTTGCGCTTTCGCCCGGCAGCACACCCGCGCTGATCGACGCGGTGCTGCAAGCCCGCTTGCCCTTCATCCCCGGTGTGGGCTCGCCCAGCGAGGCCATGGCCATGCGCGACGCCGGCTTCACGCTGATGAAGTGTTTCCCGGCTGCTCAGCTCGGCGGCGTGGAGGTGCTCAAGGCCTGGGGCGGCCCGCTGCCCGACCTGCGCTTCTGTCCCACGGGTGGCGTGTCGCTGACCAACATGGCGCAGTTCCTGGCCCTGCCCAACGTGGCCATGGTCGGTGGCTCCTGGCTCACGCCGGCAGCGGCCGTGGCCGCAGGTGATTGGGCACAAATCACCCGGCTGGCACGCGAAGCCACCGAAGCCGTACGGGCCATTGCCTGAACACACCAGGCCACGCACACTTTTTTGTTTGCCTCACGCATGACACAAACCTTCGTCCCCCCGCAACAACGCGTCGCCTGGTCGCGCCTGCAACAGCTCGCGTCCCAGCCCCTGCCCCACCTGCGCGAGCTGCTCGCGGGCGGCCACGACGCGCGCCACGCCAGCCTGCAGTTCGAGGTGGCCGGCCTGCGGCTGGACGCCAGCCGCCAACAGGCCACACCGGAGGTGTTGGCCGCGCTGCTGGAGCTGGCGCAGGAATCGGGTGTGCTGGAGCAGGCCCAGGCCCAGGCGCGGGGCGAACACATCAACCGCACCGAAGACCGCGCCGCCCTGCACGTGGCCCTGCGTGGCTCGCACATGGCACAGCCGCCCTGGGGCGAACGCATCTCCGACCTGGTGCAGGCCGAGCTGGAGCGTTTCCTGGGCGCGGCCGAACGCATACGCAATGGCCAGTGGCGTGGCTTCCGGGGCCGGCGCATCACCAACGTGGTCAACATCGGCATCGGCGGCTCCGACCTGGGGCCGCGCATGGCCGTGCAGGCGCTGGATGCCTACTGCGACCCCGACGTGCGGGTGCACTTCATCTCCAACCCCGATGCCTGGTCGCTGCACAGCAGCCTGCGCTGGCTCAACCCCGACCAAACCATCTTCGTGGTGCAGAGCAAAACCTTCACCACCCAAGAGACCATGACGCTGGCCGCCTCGGTCAAACGCTGGCTGGCCGACCACGGCCTGGCCTCCGAGGCGCAGCAGGCGCCCCATCTGATCGCCGTCACGGCCTCGCCGCACATCTCCGGCGCGCAGGGCTACCGGGCGGAGAACACCTTTGGTTTCTGGGACTGGGTGGGCGGGCGCTACTCGGTGTGGTCAGCCATCGGCTTGCCGCTGGCCATTGCCATCGGCCCCGACCGCTTCCGCGAATTCCTGGCCGGCGGCCACGCCATGGACAAACACTTCTGGCGCGCCGCCCCCGCCCGCAACATGCCGCTGATGATGGCGCTGCTTGGCGTGTGGAACCGCAACTTCCTGGGCTGCCCCACCCACCTGATCGCGGCCTACGCCAGCCGCATGTTCCACTTCGCGCGGTTTCTGCAGCAACTGGACATGGAGTCCAACGGCAAAAGCACCCACGTGGACGGCTCGCCGGTCGAGATCGCCACCGGCCCCATCGTCTGGGGCGGCCTGGGCATCGAAGGCCAGCACGCCTACTTCCAGTTGCTGCACCAAGGTCAGCACCGCGTGCCGGTCGACTTCATCGGCGTCGAGTCCGAAGAC
>DASUIK010000309.1:0-3214 GCA_036279795.1 Burkholderiaceae bacterium
GCTTTGGCTGGACGCTGACCATCCTGATGATGATCGTGTACTACGGTTTCATCTTGCTGGTGGCCTTCAACAAGCCCTTTCTGTTGCAGAAGCTGGGCAGCGGCGTCATGACCTTGGGCATGCCCATCGGCCTGGGCGTGATCTTGTTCACCATCGTCATCACCGGCATTTACGTGCGCCGCGCGAACAGCGAGTTCGACGACCTGACAGAAGAAATCAAAAAGGCGGTGTTGTGATGAATCCAATGCTCAAACGCTCCCTTGCGCTGATCGCACTCCTGGCTGCTGCCGGCACCGCATTGGCCGCTGGCGCCGACCTGGGTCAGGCCGAAAAACAGGCCACCAACTGGACCGCCATCGGCATGTTCGGCGCCTTCGTGGCCGCCACGATGTTCATCACCAAGTGGGCCGCCGCCAAGACGCGCTCGGCCGCCGACTTCTACACCGGCGGTGGTGGCATCACCGGTTTCCAGAACGGCCTGGCGATTGCCGGCGACTACATGTCGGCCGCTTCCTTCCTGGGTATTTCCGCCGCCGTGATGGCCTCGGGCTTTGACGGCCTGATCTACTCCATCGGCTTCCTGGTGGGCTGGCCCGTGGTCACCTTCCTGATGGCCGAGCGGCTGCGCAACCTGGGCAAGTTCACCTTCGCCGACGTTGCTGCCTTCCGCTTCAGCCAGACCCCCATCCGCGTCTTCGCCGCGTCGGGCACGCTGGTGGTCGTGGCCTTCTACCTGATCGCACAAATGGTCGGTGCCGGCCAGCTCATCAAGTTGCTGTTCGGTCTGGAGTACTACATCGCCGTCATCATCGTGGGCGCGCTCATGATGGTCTACGTGCTGTTCGGCGGCATGACGGCCACCACCTGGGTGCAAATCATCAAGGCCTGCCTGCTGCTCGGCGGCGCGTCCTTCATGGCGCTGATGGTGTTGTGGAACTTCGGCTTCAGCCCTGAAGCCATGTTCGCCAAAGCGGTGGAAATCAAGACCGGCCTGGCATCGGCTGCGGGCAAATCGCCCGAGGAAGCTGCCGCCACGGGCTTCTCCATCATGGGCCCGGGCAACTTCGTGAAAGACCCGATTTCGGCCATCAGCTTCGGCATGGCCCTGATGTTCGGCACCGCCGGCCTGCCCCACATCCTGATGCGCTTCTTCACGGTGCCCAACGCCAAGGAAGCCCGCAAGTCGGTGCTGTGGGCCACCACCTGGATCGGGTACTTCTACATCCTGACCTTCATCATCGGCTTTGGTGCCATCACCTTCGTGCTGACCAACCCGCAGTTCCTTGACGCCAAGGGCGGCCTGATCGGCGGCGGCAACATGGCGGCTATCCACCTGGCCAACGCCGTGGGCGGCAACGTGTTCCTGGGCTTCATCTCGGCCGTGGCCTTCGCCACCATCCTGGCCGTGGTGGCCGGCCTCACGCTCTCGGGCGCATCGGCCGTGTCGCACGACATCTACGCCACCGTGCTCAAGAAAGGCAAAGTCGACAGCGCCTCCGAACTCAAGGTGTCGCGCATCACCACCATCGTGCTGGGCATCGTCGCCGTCACCCTGGGCATCGCCTTCGAGAAGCAGAACATCGCCTTCATGGTGTCGCTGGCGTTCGCCATCGCCGCGTCGGCCAACTTCCCCGTGCTCTTCCTGAGCGTGTTGTGGAAGGGCTGCACCACGCGTGGTGCGGTCATCGGCGGCTTCCTGGGCCTGATCTCCTCCGTGGTGCTCACCGTGCTGTCGGACTCGGTGTGGGTCGCCGTGCTGGGCCACCCCAAAGGCAGCGCGCCCTTCCCCTACACCTCGCCCGCCCTGTTCTCCATGACCGTCGGTTTTGTGGGCATCTGGCTGTTCTCCGTGCTGGACAACAGCGAGCGCGCCCAGATCGACAAGGCCGGCTTCCTGGCCCAACAAGTGCGCTCTGAAACCGGCATCGGTGCCTCGGGCGCGTCGGGCCACTGAACCTAGGCGGGCCGGTCCACTGCCAACAGTGCCGGCCCGTCGATAATTGGGGATGACCGTTTCCTCCCCGACCGACTTCGCCTCCCTGCCCCTGTCACCGGCCACCCTGGCCAACCTGGTGACACTGGGCTACCAGCAGATGACGCCCATCCAGGCGGCCAGCCTGCCGGCCGCCCTGCTGGGCAAAGACATCATCGCGCAAGCCAAAACCGGCAGCGGCAAAACCGCTGCCTTTGCACTTACCCTGCTGGCCAACCTCAACCCACGCCGATTTGCGGTGCAAAGCCTGGTGCTGTGCCCCACACGCGAACTGGCGGACCAGGTCACTCTGGAGGTCCGCCGTCTGGCCCGGGCAGACGACAACATCAAAGTCGTCACCCTCTGCGGCGGGGTGCCGCTGCGCGGCCAGTTGGCCACGCTCGAGCACGGCGCGCACATCGTGGTGGGCACGCCGGGCCGCGTGATGGACCACCTGGAGCGCCAAAGCCTGCAACTCGACGCGATGAACACCCTGGTGCTGGACGAAGCCGACCGCATGCTGGACATGGGCTTCTTCGACGACATTGTGAAGGTGTCGCGCCAGTGCCCCAAGGAACGCCAGACCCTGCTGTTCTCGGCCACCTATCCCGAAGGCATCGCCAAGCTGGCCGCGCAGTTCATGCGAGAGCCGGTGACGGTGACAGTGGAGGCCCAGCACAGCGGCGGGCAGATAGAGCAGCGCTGGTACGAGGTGAAAGACAAAGACCGGCTGCACGCCGTCGGCCAGTTGCTGATGCACTTCCGCCCGGCCAGTACCCTGGCTTTCTGCAACACAAAGGCCCAGTGCCGCGACCTGGTGGACGTGCTGCGCGCGCAAGGCATCAGCGCGCTGGCCTTGCACGGCGACCTGGAGCAGCGCGACCGCGACCAAGTGCTGGTGCGTTTTGCCAACCGCAGCTGCTCGGTGCTGGTGGCCACCGACGTGGCAGCGCGTGGGCTGGACATTGCGAGCCTGGCCGCCGTCATCAACGTGGACGTGACACCCGACCCCGAGGTGCACATCCACCGCATCGGCCGCACCGGCCGCGCAGGCGAAAGTGGCCTGGCGCTCAACCTCGCCAGCCTTGACGAAATGGGCTCGGTGGGCCGCATCGAACAACTGCAAAAGCAGGAGTCGGTGTGGCACGCTCTGGAAGAACTCAAGCCCACGGGCAGCGGCCCTCTGCTGGCGCCCATGGTCACCTTGCACATCCAGGGCGGGCGCAAGGAAAAAATCCGCCC
>DASUIK010000310.1:0-3651 GCA_036279795.1 Burkholderiaceae bacterium
TCTCTACAACAAGATCGCCACCCTGCCGCAAAGCAAGCAGGACGAGATCAAGCGCGACCTGCATGCCTGCCACGAGCACCGCCCCGAGTTGGCCATGGTGGACTCGGCCAAGGGCATCACCAACTTCCACTCACCCAACGACGTGATCGTGGACGCCTCCATGCCGGCCATGATCCGCAATGGCGGCAAGATGTGGGGCGCCGACGGCCGCCTGAAGGACGTCAAGGCCGTGATGCCCGAGTCGACCTTCGCCCGCATCTACCAGGAGATGATCAACTTCTGCAAGTGGCACGGCGCCTTCGACCCCAAGACCATGGGCACGGTGCCCAACGTCGGCTTGATGGCCCAGCAGGCCGAGGAATACGGCTCGCACGACAAGACTTTCGAGATCCCCGAAGACGGTGTGGCCAACATCACCGACATCAACACCGGTGAGGTGCTGCTGAGCCAGGAGGTGGAAACCGGCGACATCTGGCGCATGTGCCAGGTCAAGGACGCCGCCATCCGCGACTGGGTCAAGCTGGCCGTCAATCGCGCCCGCAACTCCGGCATGCCGGTGGTGTTCTGGCTCGACCAATACCGTCCGCACGAGGCGCAGCTGATCACCAAGGTCAAGATGTACCTGCACGAGCACAACACGGCCGGTCTGGACATCCAGATCATGAGCCAGGTGCGCGCCATGCGTTACACGCTGGAGCGTGTGGTCCGTGGCCTGGACACCATCAGCGCCACCGGTAATATCCTGCGCGACTACCTGACCGACCTGTTCCCCATCATGGAACTGGGCACCTCGGCCAAGATGCTGTCCATCGTGCCTTTGATGGCCGGCGGCGGCATGTACGAAACCGGTGCCGGCGGCTCGGCGCCCAAGCACGTGCAGCAACTGGTGGAGGAAAACCACCTGCGTTGGGACTCGCTGGGCGAGTTCCTGGCCCTGGCCGTGAGCCTGGAAGATCTGGGCCTCAAGACCGGCAATAACAAGGCCAAGATTCTGGCCAAGACGCTGGACGCTGCCACCGGCAAGCTGTTGGACAACAACAAGAACCCCAGCCCCAAGACGGGCCAGCTCGACAACCGTGGCAGCCAGTTCTACCTGGCCATGTACTGGGCCCAGGCCCTGGCCGAGCAAACCGAAGACGTGGCCCTTGCCGCCCAGTTCGCGCCGCTGGCCAAAGCCCTGACCGACAACGAGCAAACCATCGTGGCCGAACTGGCGGCGGTGCAGGGGCATCCGGTGGACATCGGTGGCTACTACAAGCCTGACTTCAGCAAGCTGGACGCGGTGATGCGCCCCAGCGCCACTTTCAATGCCGCCTTGGCGAGCGTGAAGGCCTGAAGCTTTTCAGGATGACAACAAAAAACCCGCAGATCTTGAGGACCTGCGGGTTTTTTTCATGGGGCGTCGCAGGTCAGCGCGGCACCGGGTAGGTGCCGGGCACCAAGATGGACCTGTCCACGTTCTGCAGCTGGGTGTGGCCACAGAAGGCCATGCTCACATCCAGCTCCTTGTGGATGATTTGCAGGGCCTTGGTCACGCCGGCCTCGCCCATGGCACCCAGGCCATAGACCATGGCGCGTCCGATCATGGTACCGCGTGCGCCCAGGGCCCAGGCCTTGAGCACGTCCTGTCCGCTGCGGATGCCGCCGTCCATCCACACTTCGAGCTTGTCGCCCACGGCGTCCACAATGGCGGGCAAGGCGTGGATGCTGCTGGGCGCACCGTCCAGCTGGCGCCCGCCGTGGTTGCTCACCACAATGGCATCGGCACCGTGCTGGGCTGCCAGCACCGCGTCCTCCACCTCCATGATGCCCTTTAGGATCAGCTTGCCGCCCCATTGCTGCTTCACCCAGGCCACGTCGGCCCAGCTCAGGCGCGGGTCGAATTGTTCGTTGGTCCACGAGGCCAGCGAATTCATGTCGCTCACGCCCTTCACATGGCCCACCAGGTTGCCGAAAGTGCGGCGTTTGGTGCCAGCCATGCCCAAACACCAGCGCGGCTTGGTCATCAGGTTGATGATGTTGCCGATGGTGGGGCGGGGCGGGGCGGTGAGGCCGTTTTTCAGATCCTTGTGGCGCTGGCCGATCACCTGCAAATCCAGCGTGAGCACCAGGGCCGAGCACTTGGCGTCCTTGCAGCGCTGGATCATGCGCGCCATCGCGTCGCGGTCGCGCATCATGTAGAGCTGAAACCAGAAGGGCGACGACGTGTGGCTGGCGATGTCCTCGATGGAGCAGATGCTCATGGTGGACAGCGTGAACGGGATGCCGAATTTCTCGGCCGCACGTGCTGCATGGATCTCCCCATCGGCGTGCTGCATGCCCGTGAGGCCCACGGGCGCGATGGACACAGGCATCTTGGCGTCCACGCCCACCATCTTCACCGCCGTGCTGCGGTTCTCCATGTTCACCGCCACCCGCTGGCGCAGTTTGATGGGCTGGAAATCCCCCTCGTTGGCGCGGTAGGTGCCTTCGGTCCAGCTGCCCGAGTCGGCGTAGTCGTAGAACATGCGCGGCACGCGCTTCTCTGCCAGCACGCGCAGGTCTTCGATGTTGGTGATGACGGTCATTCGCGGGTCTCCTAGGTGTGGCGCGAATGGTAGCGGAGGGCGCGGACGCCCGGTCGTGAAAGCCGGGACGTGGCCTGTGAAAAAATTTGGGGTGTGGTCTCCCTTGGGCAAGGGAAGGCCACCACTCACGCGGTCCGGAGCTGTCGATCGAGATCCTGCCCGATGGCGACAACCTCCAACCGCACTGGAGCACCACCAGCCTCTTGTCGCTGCTTGACCAATTTGCACAGGCGCAGCACGACCGCAAAATCCGTGGGAACGATGCAGCCGTCGCTGCCACGGGGCCCACGTCCATGGATGGCCATGCCCGACCGCCCATGCATGCTGCCCGGATCGAGCGGGACAAGGCGCAACCAATTCTCCCTCGACTCGTGAAGTCCCAAGGAGTAAACGCCGTAGGGCAGTGGCCCTCCCGGGTGTGATTTGTTGGCTGGAAGTTTCACCTGCGTGGCGAACGGGTTGTTCGCCAGCCACCAGTTGAGTCCATCTTTTGTTTTGGTGCCTGCTCTGCCGCCGGAGCCGGCATAGGCCGAGATGTGCTGACCATCGATGGCGCCGGACAGGTGGCCCGAGGCAATGTTGTAAGTGAGTTCTGGCGGTGTGGCAGAGGGCAGAAGAGGCATGGCGCGACGTCCTGAAAGCTGCACACCGTGCTGGTGCAGTGACCTATTCTGAACGATGCCTACGGGGTTGGGAAGCGCCAGGGGGGCAAACCTCGTCGCGTTGGTCCGTTAGCTGCAGCTCACGCTGCCGCACCCGCTCATGGTGGCGGGGCGGATGGCGCTGGGGTCGGCCAGGGTTTCGGTGCGGCTGTCGAATTGCACGTTGCGCAAGTGCATGGCCAAGCCAGCATCCATGCTGGCGGCGTGTTGCGGGAACCACTCGGCCAGGGCTTCTGCCAGGCGGGTGATGATCTCCTGGTCGCCTTTGAGGTAGTGTTCTTCCACCGCACGCATGGTTTCCAGGATGCTCGCGTGTTGGCCCGCGTGGCAGTTGTCGGCCGTGAAGCCGGTGGCCAGCATCCAGCGGTCTTCCTGGTCGAAGTGGTCTTGTGTGTGCGCCAGAAAGGCGCGGTACAGCGGCA
>DASUIK010000311.1:0-7142 GCA_036279795.1 Burkholderiaceae bacterium
AATTGAAGACACGCGAGAGGATCTTGAAGGCAAAGCGGGTGGAGAGCCCGTTCATGCCCTCGTCGACGCCGGCGCCGTCACGGTATTCCTGGTAGCTCTTGGCCTTGGGGTCGGTGTCCTTGAGGTTCTCGCCGTCGTAGACGCGCATCTTCGAGAAGATGCTCGAGTTCTCCGGCTCCTTGAGCCGCGACAGCACCGCGAACTGCGCCATCATCTCCAGCGTGCCGGGCGCGCACGGCGCTTCCGCCAGCGAGCTGTGCTGCAGCAGCTTCTGGTAGATCTTCACCTCCTCGGACACCCTCAGGCAGTAGGGGACCTTGACGATGTAGATGCGGTCGAGGAAGGCCTCGTTGTTGCGGTTGTTGCGGAAGGCCTTCCACTCGGATTCGTTGGAATGCGCCAGCACGACACCGTCGAAGGGGATGGCACCAAAACCTTCCGTGCCCTTGTAGTTGCTTTCTTGCGTGGCCGTCAGCAAGGGGTGCAGCACCTTGATGGGGGCCTTGAACATTTCCACAAATTCCAGCAGGCCCTGGTTGGCCAGGCACAGGCCGCCCGAGTAGCTGTAGGCGTCGGTGTCGTCCTGCGCAAAGTCTTCGAGCTTGCGGATGTCCACCTTGCCGACCAGAGACGAGATGTCCTGGTTGTTCTCGTCGCCCGGCTCGGTTTTGGCAATCGCGATTTGCTTGAGCACCGAAGGGTAGCGTTTGACGACCCGGAAGCGGTTGATGTCGCCGTTGAACTCCTGCAGCCGCTTGACCGCCCAGGGGCTGGGAATGCCGCGCAGGTAGCGCCGCGCGATACCGTAGTCCTCTTCGAGGATGGTGCCGTCTTCGGCCTCGTTGAACAGGCCCAGCGGCGACTCGTTGACCGGCGAGCCCTTGAGGCAATAGAAAGGCACCTTTTCCATCAGGGCCTTGAGCTTCTCGGCGATGGACGATTTGCCGCCGCCCACCGGGCCCAACAAATACAGGATTTGTTTGCGCTCTTCCAAGCCTTGGGCCGCATGGCGGAAGTAGGAGACCACCTGTTCGATGGCTTCCTCGGCGCCGTAGAAGTCGCGGAAGGCGGGGTAGATCTTCACCACCTTGTTGGCGAAGATGCGGGAGAGTCGAGGCTCGTGCCGCGTGTCCACGAGCTCGGGTTCGCCGATGGCTTCGAGCATGCGTTCGGCGGCGCTGGCGTAGGCGAGGCGATCGCGCTTGCACAGCTCGAGGTACTCCTGCAAGGAATATTCCTCCTCGCGTGTCCGCTCGTAGCGGTTGCTGTAGTGGTCAAAGATGTTCATGCGAATCTCCCTTTGAACAGACCCACGGCACACAGTGGGGAACACTGTGAATTCATCATACGCCCGCGAACCGCGGGTGTGTGGCGTGTCTTTCAACACTGTGGTGACAAAGCACCGCAGACGAGCACACGCCGTATGAGCAGGTCAGGTCGGCAAGAGTTCCATGCGAATGGCACGCCACAACAGCAGAGGCATGTCCCAGGTGTGCAGGCGTGGACGGGTGTGCCAGGTGCGGTGGTGCAGCGCTTGGGCCCGGTCCAGGATGAGCAGCCCGCCCTGCACCACCAGGCGCAGTTCCCACCCGACGCGCCCCGGTAACGTTACGGCGAGTGGCGCGCCAGCCAGCATGAGTTGCCGAGCCTCGTGGCACAACTCGGCCACCAGGGCTTCGGCGGCGGCGTCGTTTTGCAGGGCAGGCACGAGCCGCGACGCCTCCACGCCATGGGCCAACAGCCGGTCATGGGGCAGGTAGTGGCGGTGGCGCGGCAGGTCCACGCTCAGGTCCTGCCAGAAATTGATCAACTGCAAGGCGCTGCAGATCTGGTCGCTGCGTTGCAGCGAGAGCGCATCGCTTACACCGTAGAGGTGCAGCAGCAGACGCCCGACCGGGTTGGCGGACAGCCGGCAGTAGTTCAGCAGTTCGGCGGTGTCGCGGTAGCGGTAGCCCGCAGCGGTGTGGCGCACGTCCTGCTCGAACGCGCTGATCAGGTCGTGCAGCAGGTGCACGGGCAACTGGTGTTGCGCAATCACTTGCGCCAAGGGGGCGAACACATGGCCCCAACGTGCGTGAGGCGGGGTCGCGGCATCCAGGCACCGCGTCAACGCTTGGCGGTAGTGGCCCAGCTCTTGCAAGCGCTGTTCGGGGGAGGCATCACCTTCGTCGGCGATGTCGTCCGCACTGCGCGCAAAGTGGTAAATGGCGAGAATCGCGGGGCGCAAGGCGGGTGGGCACAGCCACGAGGCCACGGGAAAATTTTCGTAATGTTGGGTGTTGGCCTGGCCCAGGCCCGCCACCGAAGGCGCATGGGAAGAGGGAGGCGGCGTGCTCGGCATGGGCTGGGATTGTCGTCTGTCTCGCGCCTGCCACGCCCGGGTTGTTCTCGTCACCCGCAGATTGACACCATGGGAATCCACCTCTACATTTCCGTTAATTACTAACCAGTCAGTCATTAATCATGAAATCCGACCTTCTGCCCCCTTGGGCACGCTGGGCCATGGGGCCTGTTGTGTTGCTGGCTTTGTCGGCCTGCAGCCCACCGCCGGCGGTGGAAGAGCCTGTGCGGGCCGTCAAGCTGATGCGTGTGGAGGCCGGCGAATTGGGCGGTGGCAACGAGTACGCGGGCGAAGTTCGGGCGCGCACCGAAACACGTTTGGGGTTCCGGGTGGCGGGCAAGCTGCTGGAGCGCCCGGCCCAGGTGGGGCAGGTGGTCAAAGCCGGGCAACTGCTGGCCCGCTTGGATGCACAGGATTACGCCTTGGGCGTGCAATCGGCCACCGCCGCGCAACAGGCGGCGCAAACCCAGCGCGATCTGGCTGCGGCCGACCTGAAGCGTTATGTCGAACTCAAGAACCAGGGTTTCATCAGCGGCGCCGAGATCGAGCGCCGCGAGGCCACGCTGCGCTCGGCCGACGCCAGCCTGGCGCAGGCCAAGGCCCAGGTGGCGCTGCAGGGCAACCAGTCGGCCTACACCACGCTGCGGGCGGAGGCGGCCGGCGTGGTGGTCGCGGTGGAGGCCGAGCCCGGTCAGGTGCTCAGCGCGGGGACGTCGGTGCTGCGCTTGGCCCACGATGGACCGCGTGACGTGGTCTTCTCGGTGCCTGAGGACAAGGTGGGAGGATTCAAGACGGGCCAGCCAGTGCAGGTGCGTTTGTGGGCAGGCGGACAGCCCCAAACCGGGCAGGTGCGTGAAATCGCCGCCAGCGCCGACCCGGCCACCCGGACCTTTCAGGTCAAGGTGGGTTTGCCGCCCCAGGTGTCTGCCCCGTTGGGTGCCACGGCCTATGCGGTGACGGGCGCGCCCGCCGGCAGCCCCACCCAGGCCATCAAGCTGCCCACCAGCGCTTTGCGCCAGGCGGGCTCGGGCACAGCGGTGTGGCTGTGGGACGAGGCCAGCAGCACCGTCAAATCGCAACCGGTGCAGGTGGCCGGTGCCGATGGCAACGATGCGGTGATCGCCGGTGGTCTCAAGGGCGGCGAGCAGGTGGTGGTGGCGGGTGTGCACGTGCTGACCGAGGGCCAGAAGGTGGTGCGGTACTCACCTCACGCTGTCATGTCGCCGTCGAGCAAGTGAGGCCGTCATGAGCGAGACGAACGACCAGGCCGTGCGGGAGCCCGCACGCCGCCGATTCAACCTGTCTGAATGGGCGCTGAACCACCAGCCGCTCACGCGCTACCTGATGGTGGTGCTCATGCTGCTCGGCTTTGCAGCCTACTTCCAGCTGGGGCAGGACGAAGATCCGCCGTTCACCTTCCGAGCGATGGTGGTGCGCGCCTACTGGCCGGGTGCCACGGCGCAGCAGGTGGCCGACCAAGTGACGGACAAGATCGAGAAAACGCTGCAAGAGGTGCCATACGCCGACATCGTGCGCAGCTACTCCAAGCCGGGCGAGACGTTGATCATTTTCCAGATCGCCGACTCTTCGCCGGCCAACGCCGTGCAAGGCACTTGGTACACCGTGCGTAAAAAAGTCGGCGACATGGCCAGCACCTTGCCGCAAGGCGTGGTGGGCCCGTTCTTCAACGACGAGTTCGGCGATGTGTACGGCGTGATCTACGCCTTGCAAGGCGAGGGCTACACCCCTGTGGAGCTGAAGCGTTTTGCCGACCAGGCGCGTCAGAAGCTCCTGGATGTGAAAGACGTTGCCAAGGTCGAACTGTTTGGCGTGCAGGACGAAAAGCTGTTTGTCGAGATCTCGCACAAGCGGCTGGCCGCGCTGGGTCTGGACATGAACGCGGTGTTGGCGCAACTGGGCCAGCAAAACGCCGTGGCGCCTGCCGGCACGGTGCAAACGCCGGTGGACGTGGTGCAGGTGCGCGTGGCCGGCGCCTTCAATTCGGTGGACGAGTTGCGCGCCATGCCCATTCGCGCCGGCAGCGGTGCCCAACTGCGTCTGGGCGACATCGCCGAAGTGCGCCTGGGCCTGATCGATCCGCCCACCACGCTGGTGCGCCATGGTGGCAAGGACAGCATCGCCCTGGGCATTTCGATGGCCGCAGGTGGCGACATCATTGCGCTGGGCAAGGCCTTGCGTGGCGTGGCTGGCGAGTTCGAGAAGACCTTGCCTGCCGGTTTACAGCTGGTGCAATTGCAAGACCAGCCCAAGGCCGTGGCCACTTCGGTCAACGAGTTTGTGCGCGTGCTGATCGAGGCGGTGGTGATCGTGCTGGGCGTGAGCCTGCTCAGCCTGGGCTTGCACCGCCGCCCCGGTGGCAAAGGCCTCAAGGCTTTCACCCTGGACGTGCGCCCCGGCTTGGTGGTGTTTGTCACCATCCCGCTGGTGCTGGCCATGACCTTTCTGGTGATGCAGTACTGGGGCATTGGCCTGCACAAAATTTCGCTGGGCTCGCTCATCATTGCCCTGGGTCTGCTGGTCGACGACGCCATCATTGCCGTGGAGATGATGGTGCGCAAGCTGGAGGAGGGCTACAGCATGTTCCGCGCCGCCACCTTCACCTGGGATGCCACGGCCATGCCCATGCTCACGGGCACCCTCATCACCGCGGCCGGCTTTTTGCCGATTGGCATCGCCAAGTCCACCGTGGGCGAGTACACCTTCGCCATCTTTGGCGTGACGGTGGTGGCCCTGGTCCTGTCGTGGATCGTTGCCGTGGTGTTCGTGCCCTATTTGGGTGTGGTGTTGCTCAAGGTCAAGGTCGGGCAAGTCGCACACGATGAGGTGTTCGATGGGCCCTTTTACCTGCGTTTCCGGGCCATGGTGGATTGGTGTGTGCAGCACCGGTGGGTCACCATTGGCGTCACCTTGTTGACCTTTGCGTTGGGCATTGTGGGCATGGGCAAGGTGCAGCAGCAGTTCTTCCCTGACTCGAGTCGACCGGAGATTCTGGTTGACCTGTGGCTGCCCGAGGGCAGCCCGGTGCGTGCCACCGACGAGCTGGCACGCCGTGCCGAGACGCGCTTTGCACAGCTCGACGGCGTCACGGCCGTAAGCACCTGGGTGGGCTCGGGCGTGCCGCGGTTTTATCTGCCTTTGGATCAGATATTTCCGCAGACCAACGTCACGCAGATGATTCTGATGACCGACAGCCTGGCAAGCCGCGAGCGCCTGCGCAAGGAGATGCCAGCACTGCTGGCGCACGAGTTCCCCGAGGCGCGCGGGCGGGTCAAACTCCTGCCCAACGGACCACCGGTGCCCTATCCGGTGCAGTTCCGCGTGATGGGCGCGGAGCCGCAAGTGCTGCGTGGCCTGGCGGATGAAGTCAAGGCCGCCATGATGGCCAGCCCGCTCACGCGTGGGGTCAATGACAACTGGAACGAAGCGGTCAAGGTGATGCACCTGGAGGTGGATCAGGCCAAAGCGCGCGCCTTGGGTGTGAGCAGCCAGTCCATCGCTCAGGCGTCGCGGACCATCCTCACCGGCACCACCGTGGGCCAATACCGCGACGGTGACAAACTCATCGACATCGTGCTGCGCCAGCCGTTGGACGAGCGCGATGCGATCACCGATTTGGCCAACGCCTACCTGCCCACGGCCAGCGGCAAGAGCATCCCGCTGACGCAGATTGCGAAGGCCACGTTCGCTTGGGAGCCCGGCGTGATGTGGCGCGAAAACCGCAGCTACGCGATCACCGTGCAGAGCGATGCGCTGGAGGGTGTGCAGGGCGCGACCGTCACACAGGCGCTGTTGCCGGCCTTGCGCCAGCTGGAGGCCAAGTGGCCGGCGGGCTACCACATCGAGGTGGCGGGCGCGGTGGCCGAGAGCAGCAAGGGGTCCAGCTCCATTGCCGCCGGCATGCCGCTGATGCTGTTCATCATCTTCACGCTGCTGATGTTGCAGCTGCACAGCTTCAGCCGCGCCATGTTGGTGTTCCTCACGGGGCCGCTCGGATTGGCGGGTGTGGCGGGTGCCTTGCTGCTGCTCGGTCGCCCCTTTGGTTTTGTGGCGCTGCTGGGCGTGATTGCCCTGATGGGCATGATCATGCGCAACTCCGTCATCCTCATCGATCAGATCGAGCAAGACCGCGCGGCCGGCGTGCCCACTTGGACGGCCATTGTGGAAGCTGCAGTGCGCCGTTTGCGCCCCATCGTGTTGACCGCAGCTGCCGCCGTGCTCGCCATGATCCCACTGTCGCGCAGCGTGTTCTGGGGGCCGATGGCGGTGGCCATCATGGGTGGCCTGATCGTGGCCACGGTGTTGACGTTGCTGGCGCTGCCAGCGATGTACGCGGCTTGGTTCCGCGTCAAGCGGCCCGACGCGGTGCCCGCTTGAGCTTGGGGTCGTCGGCTGGCGCTGGCAGCGCCAGCCCGGCCGATTGGACGACGGCGAGGCAGTCTTTGATGTGCTGTTCGCCCAGGTAGCGGATGGCGCTGTAGCCAATCAGTGCCGACACCGCTTGCCCGGCCAGCGGCACGAAGCGCGCGGCCTGCTTGGCGGTCAGGCGCACGCCGACCAGTTTGGCGGCGCGCAGCACCAGGTCTTGGGTGATGAACTTGCCCACCAGCACGGTGCCCACCTGGGCCACCGCTTTCTGCACCTTTTCGCGTTTGCTGGGGTCCAGCCGGTCGAGTTGCTCGGGGGTGAGGCCGAACCGCTCGTTGATGGCGGGAATCAGTCGCGAGAGCAGGGCGGCATCCACCGCCCAGTCGAGTCCTGGCACGGGCACCGCGCTGGCCAC
>DASUIK010000312.1:0-6150 GCA_036279795.1 Burkholderiaceae bacterium
GATCAAGCCCCACGCCGACGGCAAGCTCTACGCCATCAACCCCGAGGCCGGCTACTTTGGCGTGGCCCCCGGCACCAACACGCTGACCAACCCCAACTGCATGGCCAGCCTGACCAAGGACGTGATCTTCACCAACGTCGCGCTGACCGACGACGGCGACGTGTGGTGGGAAGGCATGGGCGACGCGCCCGCCCACGCCATCGACTGGCAAGGCAAGGACTGGACCCCGCAACTGGCCAAGGAAACCGGCGCCAAGGCCGCCCACCCCAACGCCCGCTTCACCGTGGCCGCCACCAACAACCCCGCGCTCGACCCAGCCTGGGACGACCCCGCCGGTGTGCCCATCGACGCCTTCATCTTCGGCGGCCGCCGCAGCACCACCGTGCCGCTGGTGACCGAAGCCCGCACCTGGATGGAAGGCGTCTACATGGCCGCTACCATGGGTTCCGAAACCACCGCCGCCGCCTTTGGCGCCCAAGGCGTGGTGCGCCGCGACCCCTTCGCCATGTTGCCCTTCACCGGCTACAACATGAGCGACTACTTCCAGCACTGGCTGGACATGGAGCACAAGCTGGAAAGCCTGGGCCACACCCTGCCCAAGATCTTCTGCGTCAACTGGTTCCGCAAGGGCGCAGACGGCAAGTTCGTCTGGCCCGGCTACGGCGAAAACATGCGCGTGCTCAAGTGGATGCTGGACCGCATCGAGGGCAAGGTGCAAGGCCAGGACAACCTGTTCGGCGTCAGCCCGACCTACGAAGAAATCGAGTGGAGCGGCCTCGACTTCAACCGTGCCCAGTTCGACTCGGTGACCCACATCGACAAGGCCGACTGGACCGCCGAGCTGGCCCTGCACAGCGAGCTGTTCACCCAGCTGGCCTACCACCTGCCGCAAGAGCTGGTGGCCACCAAGGCGCAGATCGAGCAGCGCCTGGCCGCCGCCTGAGTGGGCGAGCACCCAGCAAAAAGGCCACCGGGTTGCCCCGGTGGCCTTTTTTCATGGTGTGGTCAGCGGCTCAGCAATAGAACACGGCACGGCGGCGACCTGCAGGCATTTGCGCACGGGCCAGACGCAACACGGTGTCGGTGTCGGGCACGGAGGTGGCGGTCAGGTCCACATCGGCGCGTTGTTGGGCGGCGACCAATTCGCTCATCACGCGCGGGTCGGTCTTGGCGATTTCCCACATGCGGGCTTCGGCACGGCGCTGAGCAGCCGCCAACGACCAACGGTTGAGCACGGCCATGGCGCGCATGCCCATGCGACGGGCGGTGCCCGCGAACACCAGGGTGGCGGCAAACACCACGGCCCACAGCAGCACCCAAGCGAGGAAGACATGCCCGTCCACCCAGGACTCGATCACCTGATCGGCCACCACCACCAGCGCGGCCACCACGGCCGCCAACAGCAACGCAGCCAGGCCACGGGCGCCTTCGGCAGCCGGACGCGGGGAGGCCTCGTTGGTGCGCACACCCATGGCAGCGGGGGAAGAAGAAACGATGGTGCTCATGGCAAACTCCTTGAAGAAATGTCTTTTGGACCGCCGAATCCTAGGGTTAACCCGAGGTATTTGCAAATTTATTCTTGTGATGACTTACATTCACAAGCAAAATGAATGAGCTCAACTTCCGCACCCTGGACCTGAACCTGCTGCGGGTGTTCGACGAGGTGATGGCCGAGCGCAACCTCACGCGCGCGGCGCAACGCCTGTCCATGACCCAGCCGGCCGTCAGCAACGCCCTGCGCCGCCTGCGCGACCTGCTGGGTGACGAGCTGGTGCAGCGCGCGGGCTACGGCGTGGAGCCCACCCCCCGCGCGCTGATGCTGTGGCCCAGCGTGCGCGACGCCCTGCACCAGCTGCGCGAAGCGCTGGCCCCAGGCGACTTCAACCCCGCCTCGGCCCAGAACGCGTTTGTGTTCACCATGGCCGACGCCACCGCCGCCAAGGTGATTCCTGGCCTGATGGACGTGCTGGCCAGCGAAGCCCCGGGCGTGACCCTGCGGGTCGTGCCCCTGACCACGCGCGACCCGCGCCAGCTGCTGGAGTCGGGTGAGGTCGACCTCGCCATCGGGCACTTTCCAGGTGTGCTGGCCGAACTGGGCGCCCAGCACCTGCAGGAAAGCAGCCCGCGCTTCATGTTTGATCGCCTGTACGACGGCGAATACGTGGTGGTGATGCGCAAACACCATCCGCTGGCGCAAGGCCCGCTCAGCCTGGACGCCTACTGCGCCGCCCGCCACCTGCTGGTGAGCTTCTCCGGCCGCCCGTTTGGGTTTGTGGACGAAGCCCTGGCCGCCGTGTCGCGCCAACGCCGGGTGGTGCTCACCGTCAATCAGTTTTTCACCGCCGGCCTGGTGGTGGCCAGCTCCGACCTGCTCACCGTGCTGCCACGCCACTTCATCGGTGGCACCGGCGTGGCCGACCGGCTGGTCTGGCACCCATTGCCGCTGGACGTGCCCGCCGTGCACGTGGACGCGCTGTGGCACCGCCAGCACCAGGCCAGCAGCGCCCACCGCTGGCTGCGCGAAGCCGTGCGGCGCACCGCACAGAACAACCGGCACGCCCCACCGGTGGCCACCCCATGAAAATCCAGCTCCTGAGCGACCTGCACCTGGAGTCGAACCCGCACCTGCAGATCGAACCCGCGCCCGACGCCGACCTGCTGGTGCTGGCCGGCGACATCGGCTCCTACCAAACCCGCAAGGACGGCAGCCAGCTGCCCGAACCCGATTGGGGCCTTCAACGTTTCTCACCCCTGCCGCAATTCGCGGGCTGGCCGGTGCCGGTGCTGTTTGTGCCGGGCAACCACGAGTACGACGCGCTGGACTTTGACAAGGCCCACGAGGCCATGCGCCGCACTTGCGACCGGCTGGGCTTGGTGTGGCTGGAGCGCGCGCAGTGGCAACACGCGGGCGTGCGTTTTGTGGGCACCACACTGTGGGCCGACTTCGACGCCCTGGCCCACGGCTTGCCCCCCACCGAGGCGCTGAAGGCACGAGAGAAAGCCTTTCGTGCCGCCAACTTCTACCTGCGCACCATGGCCACCCAGCGCGGCGGCGCGCTGTTTGATGCCGCCGCCATGCGCGAACAGGCGCTCTTGTGCCAACAATGGTTGGCCGATGCCCTGGCCCAGCCCTTCAACGGCCGCACCGTGGTGGTGACCCATTTCGCTCCCAGCCTGCGCAGCGCCGACCCACGCTACGGCCTCACGCCGGGCACGGCGGGCTTTTGCAACACGCTGGACCCCCTGCTGGGCGATGCCGACCTGTGGCTGCACGGACACCTGCATTGCGCGCACGATTACCGCGTGGGCAACTGCCGCGTGGTGGCCAACCCGATGGGGTATGCCAACAAAGGTGAACAAAAGGGCTTTCGCCCCAGCCATTGCATTGAGATTGCACATTGACCGAAAGCAACAAGCCGCTGTGTCAAACATTTACACTCAAGCGCACTCTGTCAAACCCTGGAGCCAACCCCATGAAAATCCTTCTCGCCGTTGATGGCAGCCCGTACACCAAGAAGATGCTTGCCTACCTGGCCACCCACGCCGAGATGTTTGGCACCAACAACGAGTTCACGCTGCTGAACGTGCAACTGCCGCTGCCGCCGCGCGCCCGCGCCGCCGTGGGCGCCGAAGTGGTCAAGAGCTACCACGAGGAGGAAGCCACCAAGGTGTTTGGTCCCGTGGTCAAGTTCCTCAAACGCCACAACATCGTGCCTGAGACCGTGAGCAAGGTGGGCCACCCCGGCGAGCTGATCGCCAAGACCGCCGACAGCGGCAAGTTCGACCTGGTCATCATGGGTTCGCACGGCCACAGCGCGCTGGGCAACCTGGTCATGGGCTCGGTGGCCACCAAGGTCATGGCCCACTGCGGCACGCCAGTCCTGCTGGTGCGCTGATCGGCATCGCTTCGGGGCAGGCCTTGCTCAAGCAAATCCGTCCCGATCAGTTGCGCCTGGGCATGTTCATCCAGGGCTTTGAGGGCTCATGGATGGACCACCCCTTCTGGCGCAACCGTTTTGTGCTCGAAGAGCCGCGCGATCTGGCGCGGGTGATGGCCAGCGGCGTGACCGGTGTGTGGATAGACACGGCACAGGGCCTGGACCTGGAGAGTGCGGAGGCGCCGGTTACGGCACCGTTGGCCGCGCCCGCCACGGCGGTGGCCGAGCACCCGCAGCGGCCCGCCGACCGCCACGAGCCCCGCACCACCCGGGAGGAAATGGCCCGTGCCGCCAGCATCTGTTTCGCCGCGCGCGAGGAGATGACGCGCATGTTCGCCGAGGTCCGCATGGGTCGCGCCATCGACACCGTCGTGGTGCGCGAGCTGGTGCAGGACATCACCGACTCCGTGATGCGCAACGGCAGCGCCCTCATCAGCCTGGCGCGCCTGAAAACCGCCGACAACTACACCTACATGCACTCGGTGGCGGTGTGTGCGCTGATGGTGTCGCTGGGTCGGCAGCTCAATCTGAACGCCGAACAAATCAGCGACGCGGGCTTTGCCGGCCTGGTGCACGACATCGGCAAGGCCATGGTGCCCATGGACGTCCTCAACAAGCCCGGGCGGCTGAGCGACGCCGAGTTCGAACAGGTCAAGTCACACCCCCGCCAGGGCTGGCAACTGCTCAAGGAGGGCGGCGTGAACCATGCCGCTGCCCTGGATGTGTGCCTGCACCATCACGAGCGCATGGACGGCGCGGGCTACCCCGACAAGCTGGCGGGTGATCAGATCAGCCTGATGGCCCGCATGGGCGCGGTCTGCGACGTTTACGACGCCATCACCTCCAACCGCCCCTACAAGGCGGGCTGGGACCCGGCCGAGTCCCTCAGCCGCATGGCCAAATGGAGCGGCGCGCATTTCGATGCCCGCGTCTTCCAGGCCTTCGTGCGCAGCCTGGGCATCTACCCGGTGGGATCTCTGGTCAAGCTCAACAACGAGAAGCTCGCGGTGGTGATCGACCAGTCGCCGCGTTCGCTGCTCAAGCCCATCGTCAAGGTGTTCTACTCGCTGCGTCACCAGGAACGCCTGCCGCTGCAGGAGGTGGACCTGTCGGCCCCCAACTGCAAGATACAAATCCTGGGCCGCGAAGACCCGTCCGATTGGTCCTTCCCCGACCTCGACGACATCTGGTCGGGCGGCGCCGCGCCCCACGGCTGAAGCCAGGCGCGCGTCAGCGCGCGTTCAGGCCCTCGAAACAACTGATCATCACCATGTCGATGATTTCGCTGTCGCTGTGGGTGCCACTGGCGCGCAGGAAACCCAGCACCGGGTCGCAGGCCCGCGCGTACAGCGTGTAGAGGACCGCGATGGGCGGCAGGTTGCGATTGAGGCTGCCGTCGGCCTGTGCGGCTTCGATCCATGCTCCCAAGCGGTCGCTGACCTGCATCAGGCCGTCCATGTAGGCGGTGTTCACCATCAGGGCTCCGCGCAAGGCCGAGTTTTCACTGGGCAACGAAGGCATCTCGCCGGCCAACTGCACCTCCATGGTCCAGCGGGCCACGGCCTTGAGCAGTTCGATGGGCCGCGCCGAGTGGTCCAAGCCTTCAAGGAAGGTCACTGCGCGCTGCATCACGCGAACCATGGCCGCCGCAGCCAGGTCTTCCTTGCTCGAAAAGTGTTTGTAGAGGCTGGCCTTGGCGATACCCACCTCGGCGGCCACCTCGTCCACGGTCATGGCGTCAAAGCCTTTTTCGGCCAACAGGCGGTTGACGGCCTGGATGATCGCGTCCTCTCGCGCCAGATGCATCTGCTCTCGAAAACTGCGTTTGGCGGGGGGCGATTTCAATGCGGCGACGGACATGGGACTGGATTCTCCTGCTGTGATGGTGCATCACATCAACATTCAAGTCTATATCCCCACTGGCATGATTGAATTATTACCGTTTGGTAATTTTTCAGATTGTTTGGTTAATATTCGACCTAACCAGTTTGGGCTGCTCCCATCTGGCTCTTTTTCAACCACCTGTGAGGCACACATGCGCATTCCTCGACGTTCCCTGTTGATGCTGGCCGCAGCCAGCGCCGGTACCGCCCTGTTGACCGCGTGCGGCGGCGGCGACGATGACCACAACCCGCCCAAGAACCTGGTCGAGGTCGCGCAGAGCCTGCCCGACTTCAGCATCCTGGTGGAAGCTGTGGTGGCCGCCGATCTG
>DASUIK010000313.1:0-14378 GCA_036279795.1 Burkholderiaceae bacterium
CGACATCCACACCCACGCCGAGGTGAGTTGCTGGAACCCCTTCGACAACTACGGCGAGGAATACGACCGCGCGGCGGACAAGTATTTCGGCAGCAACCGCCGGCCCACCATCGCAGAAACCATTGCCTACTACCGCGAGCGGAAGATCGGGCTGGTGATGTTCACGGTGGACAGCGAGTCCAAGCTGGGCCGCCGGCGCATCCCCAACGAGGAGATTGCCCAGGCCGCGCGCGAGAACAGCGACATGATGCTGGCCTTCGCCAGCATCGACCCGCACAAGGGCAAGATGGGCGCGCGCGAGGCCGAGCGGCTGATCAAGGAGGAAGGCGTCAGGGGCTTCAAGTTCCACCCCACGGTGCAGGGCTACCACCCTTACGACAAGATGGCCTGGCCGATCTATGAGGTCATCAACGCCCACAAGCTGCCAGCCATCTTCCACACCGGGCACAGCGGCATCGGCAGTGGCATGCGCTGCGGCGGTGGCCTGCGGCTGGAGTACAGCAACCCCATGCACCTGGACGACGTGGCCATCGATTTCCCCGACATGCAGATCGTCATGGCCCACCCCAGCTTTCCCTGGCAGGACGAGGCGCTGAGTGTGGCCACACACAAACCCAACGTGTGGATCGACCTGTCGGGCTGGAGCCCCAAGTATTTTCCGAAGCAGCTGGTGCAGTACGCCAACACGCTGCTGAAAGACCGCATCCTGTTCGGCAGCGACTACCCACTCATCACGCCCGAGCGCTGGATGAAGGACTTCGAGGTGGCGGGCTTCAAGCCGGAGGTGATGCCCGGTATTTTGAAGGGCAATGCGGTGCGCTTGCTGGGGCTGGACCAGGCTGGCACCACCCCTTGACCGTCAGGAGCTGAACAGGAAGTTCATCACGTCGCCATCCTTGACGACGTAGTCCTTGCCTTCAGCGCGCATCTTGCCCGCGTCCTTGGCGCCCTGCTCACCCTTGTAAGTGATGAAGTCGTCGAACGAGATGGTCTGGGCGCGGATGTAGCCCTTCTCGAAGTCGGTGTGGATCACGCCGGCTGCCTGTGGGCCGGTGTCGCCGACGTGGATGGTCCAGGCTCGCACTTCCTTCACGCCGGCGGTGAAGTAGGTCTGCAAGCCCAGCAGCTTGTAGGCGGCACGGATCAAGCGGTTCAGGCCAGGTTCGTCCTGGCCCAGTTCCTTCAGGAATTCGAGGCGATCGGCGTCGTCCATCTCGGACAGTTCGGCCTCGATCTTGGCGCAGATGGCCACCACGGGCGCGTTCTGCTTCTCAGCAAAAGCCTTCAGGCGGTCCAGCAGCGGGTTGTTCTCGAAACCGTCTTCCGACACGTTGGCCACGAACATCGCGGGCTTGGCGGTGATGAGGAAAAACTGCTTGAGTTGGGCCAGTTCTTCCTTGCTGAAGTCGATCGTGCGCACCGGCTGGGTGTCGTTGAGCGCGGTCTGGCACTTCTCCAGAATGGCCAGTTGCTTGATGGCCTCTTTGTCGCCCGCACGCGCCACCTTGCTGACACGGTGGATGGCCTTTTCCACAGCGGCCAGGTCGGCCAGGCACAGCTCGGTCTGGATGACCTCGATGTCGGCGATCGGGTCGACCTTGTTGGCCACGTGGATCACGTTGGGGTCTTCGAAGCAACGCACCACGTTGACGATGGCGTCGGTTTCGCGGATGTGGGCCAGGAACTTGTTGCCCAGGCCTTCACCGTTGCTGGCACCTGCCACGAGGCCAGCAATGTCGACAAACTCCACGATGGCCGGCACCACGCGTTCGGGGCCGACGATCTCGGACAGCTGTGCCAGGCGCGGATCGGGCACCTCCACCACGCCGGTGTTGGGCTCGATGGTGCAGAAGGGGTAGTTCTCGGCCGCGATGCCGGCCTTGGTCAGGGCGTTGAACAGGGTGGATTTGCCGACGTTGGGCAAACCAACGATGCCGCACTTGAGACTCATGGGATTTCCTTGTAGCACGCCCGGCAGAAGGCGCAGGCGTTGCCCGCGCGGGGGCGGGACCAAACGGCTTCGGATTGTACCGGCCGCCCCGAGCGAGGCCTGCGCCTCGACGCAGTCAGTACCCGAAAAAGGCCCTCAAACCCCTGCCAGCTTCACGTTTTGACGCCACTTCGGCAGACGACAATCGGCCAAGCAACCTGGAGGATCCTCGTCTGTACCCCACTGCCACATCAGCCCAACCCGCGGCAGACCGTGCCGTTACGGGCTTCATCCCGGTGTCCCTGCGCGGCGTGGATGTGAACCGGCCCCTGCCGGTGGACATCCTCAATGCTCGGGGCATGTTGCTGTTGCCCAAAGGGCAAGCAATGGATTCACTGGAACGGCAACTGGCCTTGAGCCGCCACGAACCGGTGATACGGGTGCAAGACCGCGACCTGTGGATGACGGTGCTTCGACCGCAGCAGCGGCCAGCGCCAATGGTCAACGAGACTGCCTTGGCACCTCTCCTCAGGCCCACACCAACGCGCACCGCGCCAGAACCCGCAGCCGCGAGTGTGGCCTCCACGTGGCTCGACCTGCACGCACGCTGGGGCGTGCTGCTGCACCAGCATGCTGAGGCGCGCGACTTTCTGCCACGCTTTGAGGCCGTGCGCGAACAGGCTTGGCAACTGTTGGAACGCCAACCGGACGAAAGCCTGTTTGTGCTGGTGCAACTGCTGTACGACGCCCAACTCGGCTATTGCGCCAGCAACGCCCTGGCGGCGGCGGCGGTGTGTCGCGTCATCGCACCGGCCGCGGGCCTGGACCCCGACACGCAGCGGGCCCTGTTCAACGCGGCCTTGACCATGAACGTGGGCATGGCCCGGCTGCAAGACCAGTTGGCCCATCAAAAGCCGCCGCCCGACAAGCACCAACTGGCCGATATCCAGCAACACCCGCACCGGGGGCGCGACATCCTCCACGGGCTGGGCGTGGGCCACGACCGCTGGCTGAACCTGGTGGCCGACTCGCACGAAACGGCAGAAGGTGGTGGCTACCCCACCGGCAAACGCGCCGAGGGCCTGGACCTGATGCTGCTGCAGTTGTCGGACCGTTTCGTGGCGCGCATCAGCCCTCGTCTGGGCCGCCAAGGCCTGTCAGCCCGCGCGGCGGTGCGGGCGCACTACCTGGAAATGCAGCGCCAGAACAGCCCACTGGGCGCGCTGTTGGTGAAGCACCTGGGCATGTACCTGCCGGGCAGTTACGTGCGGCTGCACAACGGCGAAATCGCCGTGGTCACGCGCGGCACGGGGCAGGCCAATCGCCCCATGGTCATGGCCATCGTGGGCAAGGACGGCATCCCCCTGTCCACCCCCACGGTGCGAGACACCGCCCTGCCCCACTACGCGGTGATCGACTCGGTCTCGCCGGATCAGGTGAAAGTGCGGCTGGACCCGGCTCGGGTGTTCAGCCGGCTCTGAACCTCAGTTCCCCTCAGTCCCACACACCCCACGCGGCGGCACCGGCCTGCCCTTCAGTCAACACGCTGTCCACCCCGGCGCGCACCACGGCGTTCATGCCGAAGGTAATAGCGCCGTTCAGGCGCTGGTCAGCGCGGTAGACACGCAACGCATCACCCACCGCGTGGCCCGTGGCGCCCGTGTCGGGGTGGACATCGGGAATAGGACAGCGCGCGCACGGCTTCACCAGTTGCAGGTGCACCATCGCGTCACCCGCCGCCTGGCCGGGCAGGTAAAGATCGCTGAAGCGGTCTTCGTCGTGGGCCTCCACACCGCCGAGCACGATGTTGGGCCGAAAGCGCCGCATGTCGACCGCCGCCTCGCCCGCACGGGCCAGCCGGGTGTTGAGGTCGTCCAACGCGGCGGTGCTGGCCACCAGCACCGCAAAGCCATCGCCAAACTGCACGTGGGCGGGCACACCACCGGTCCATTTGAGGCTGGACAAGCGCCGCGCCTCGGGGTCAAAACGCACCAGGCGCAGGCGTTGCAGGCTGGCAGGCGCACCGGGCGAAAGAAAGTCGCTGAACCACTGCGCAGCCACGTCGCCCATGTCGTAGGCGTCTACCTCGTCATCCCACACCCGCACGCGGGCGGGCGCCTCGGCGGCGTCAATCTGCAGGTGCAAGGCCAACATGCCGGGCGCGCGCAGCACCAGCTGACCCATTCGGAACTGGGGCTGAATCAGCGCCATGCGAGGCAATTCGCGCTGTGAAACGAACTCGCCCTGCGCGTCCACCACCATCCAGCTGCGGTCCCACTCCAGGCCGGTGTCGAGCAGGGTGGCTCGCGGCAGTCGCACGCCCGCGCAAGACTTGATGGGGTAGACCCACAGCTGGTCGATGCGGAAGGGCTGATCGGCGTGATCGGGCAAGGTGCTCATGGATTTCCTGTGGTGTCAGGGCAAATGCGTGCGTGGCGTGCGCCAGGGGCCGGACATCGTCAACACCGGCCCGCGTTTGCGTTGGTTGACGAGGTCGGACCAGGCCAGGTCCAACTCGCCATTCTGAAGGTCGAGTGTGCCATCGGCGGCAGCCCGCCAATGCGGTGCCGTGAGCTGCAAGCGGTCGATGTGAGCCACACCACCGGCCACCGTGCCACTGCCTTGCAGGCGGCGCCAATCGGTGCGCTCGGACGGGTCGGGTACACGGTCGGTCGCGCCTGCGGTGTGGCGGGCGGCGCTCAGGTCCAGCCCTTGCCAGTGACCTGGGCGCAGGTCCACCGACCACCGACCCTGCCACTCGCGCACATCCCCTCCGCGGCCCGACAGGGCCAAGCTGCCCCCCCAGCGGCCTTGCGCGGCATCGCCCGGGCGGGGCACCGGCTTGCCGCCGGCCCGAACATGAGGTGGGTCCAGAAACTGGCGCAGCAAGGCCAGATCGGCGTCGCGCGCCTGCGCCATCAGTTGCCAGCGCCCATCGGCCAACTGCCATTCGCCGCTGCCCTGCAGGTTGCCATTCCACAGGCGCGCCTGCAGTGCAGGCAGGCGCACGACGCCGCCGTGGTTGTCCAGTTGGGCCGACACACCCGCAAGCCGCAGCCCCTTCCATCCCAGTTGCCCCACGTGCAGTTCGAGCTGCCCCGGCCAGTCGCTCAACCCAGACCACAGGGTGGGCCAGGTGGCTGAGCGGCTGGCTGCGCTCCAACGGTCCGGCCAGAACGAAGCCACGCGCAGCCGGGCCTCGGCCCGGGCCTGGGGCCAGCGCCGCCATTCGCCATCGGTGGCGAAGGGGCCATCCCACAACACCGCATCGGGCACGCCGCCATGGGCCTGCCCTTCGAGTTGCCACGACGTGCTGCGCATCCCGAGCTCCAACTGCCCGCGCAGGCTCCATTGGCGTTCGGCCTCGCCACGGGGTTGCACGCTCACCTCGGCCAAGAGGTTGTCCCAGCGCAGGCTGCGGCGGTCAGGCAGCCACCCCAGATCGGCCTGCAGTTGCCCACCGGCTCGGGTGCCGTCGCGCCCAGAAGGCACCACCCGCCATTGCGGCCAGGTCACCGCGCTGTAGCGGCCGCGCGGGGCCGCGCTCTCCATTTGCCAGGCCAGCGACAGCGGGGCCGGGTGAACCCAACGGCCGCGCAGGCCCTGGCCACTCGCGCGGTCGGGGCCCAAATCCAGCGCGGGCGCGCGCAGCTCGATCTGCGCCGCATGGCCCGCTTCGCCCAGCTGCGCCTGCAACACCAAATCCTCCCAGGCCAAAAGCTGGGCATCGGCCTGGTGCAGCCAGCGCGCCAAGGTCAAATGGGCACTGGGCACGGCCTGCCCCGCCCATTCGCCCTTGAAGCGCAGGTCCACCCGCCGCCAATGGGCGGGCTCATCGTTCAGCGCCGGGTGCCAGCGCGCACTGCCCTGCCATTGGCCAGCCAGCCAGGCCGGATGGGGGTCGATACCGGCTTCGGCAGCGCGCAGCGGCCGCAAACTCGCGTCCAATGACCACTCCACCAGGCGCACGCCGTGGGGATCGGCCGGCCCCAACACCACCTGGCGCACCTTCCAGTCGCCCTGCACACCCCAATCGCTCTGGAGGCGTGTGCCCAACAGGCCTTGCACACGCACGTCGTGCAGAACAGGTTCGCCCGTCCACAGGGAGCGCCACGCCAGACCCAGGCTCAGGCGCTCAATCGTCCAGGTGCCGTCGCTGGACATCTCGGTCGGCACCGCCCAGCGCACGCCGTGCAAGTGAATGCGCGGGCGAGGCCATAGGCTCCAATCCGCCGATTCAAACGTGCCCATGGCCACGGCAGTTGACGGCAACGGCCCCCACACCGACGCCCACATGGCCGCGTGCTCAGCGCCCAGGGAAGCCACCAGGCGCTGGGCCTGTTCGGGTGGCATGGCGTGCAGGCGCCAAGCCAGCATGGCGGTCAGCAGCGCCACCAGCGCCAGCCCCCCCGCCACACCACCCAACAGCCACTTCCACCACCGCTTCATCGTTTCTTTCACCATGCTGACAAGCTCGGGATTGTGCCCTCTGAAAATGGCATGCAAGGCCAGTGCCTAAAATCGCCCGATGAACAAAAAGTTCGATGTGTGCGTGCGTGGCGGCGGTGTGGTGGGCCAGGCGCTGGCCTTGCTGCTGGCGCGTGACCGCCTGCGCGTCGCCCTGGTGCGCCAGCCCGTCCCGGCCGGCAGCCTGTCCGACATCCGGGCCTACGCCCTTAACGCGGCATCGCGTGCGCTGCTGCAAGGCTTGCGTGTGTGGCCCGATGAATCCTCGGCCACGCCAGTCACTGCGATGCAGATCTGCGACGACGGCGATGACGCGCCCGCCGACGCGGCTGTGCGCTTCGACTCGGCGGGCGGCGATGGCGATGCACTGGCCTGGATCGTGGACGTGCCCGCGCTCGAGCAACGCCTGCGCGAAGCGGTGGGCTACCAGAGCGGCATCGAGGTGCTGGACAGCGCCGAGGGTCTGGCACCCAGCCTCACGGTGGTGTGCGAGGGCAAACGCAGCAGCAGCCGCGCCCAGTTTGGTTTCGATTTCGACACCCGGCCCTACCCCCACACCGCCGTGGCCGCGCGTCTGGTGTGCGAGCAACCCCATGGCGGTGTGGCGCGCCAATGGTTCCGGCAAGGCGAAATCATGGCCTGGCTGCCCATGGACGGACCGCAAGGCTATCGGGTGGCGCTGGTGTGGTCGGTGTCCCACGAACGGGCTGCGGGCCTGCTGGCACTGCCGCCAGAAGCGCTGGCAGCGGCCGTGCAGGACGCCGGCCACGCTGCGCTGGGCCCAATGCGGGTCGACGGCGCGGCCGCAGGCTGGCCGCTGGAGTTGTCGCGCGCCCGGCGTTGGGTGGTGCGGCACGGCGCCATGGGTGTGGCCCTGGCCGGCGACGCCGCCCATGCCATGCACCCCCTGGCCGGCCAGGGGCTCAACGTGGGCTTGGGCGATGTGGCCGAACTCGCCCGCGTGATGCACCAGCGCGAAAGCTGGCGCGAGCCCGGCGACCTGCGCTTGCTGCGCCGCTACGAGCGAGCACGCCAGGCCGACGTGGCCGCCATGAGCACTGTGACCGACGGCCTCTACGGCCTGTTTGCCCACGACAACACCCAGTTGCAGGCCCTGAGACACTGGGGCCTCAAGCGCTTCGACCGCAGCGGTGCCATCAAGCAATGGGTGGTGCGCCAGGCCGCCGGCAGCGTGCCCCTGCATGCCGGGCATTGAACCCAGCTCCCTGTTTCTGAATCGCATCCATTTTCAACCTTCAGGTCCTGCCATGCCCACTTTTTCCCTCGCCCATGCCGGCCGCTGGAGCGCCGTGCTCGGCACCGCGCTGCTGGCCACCGCCTGCTTCAGTGCCCCGCCTGAAGACACGATTCGAAAAAACCTGACCGAGCGACTGCCCAACCTGCCCAAGATCGATGAGGTCAGCAAAACGCCAATGGAAGGCCTGTACGAGGTGCGGGTCAACAAGACGGAAATCTTCTACACAGACCGCGCCGGCAACTACCTCATCCAGGGTGAGCTGATCGACACCAAGCAGCGCACCAACCTCACTGAGGCGCGGGTGGAAAAACTCACCGCCCTTCCCTTCGACCAGTTGCCACTCAAAGACGCCTTCACCATTGTTCGCGGCAACGGCTCACGCAAGCTGGCCATATTCGAAGACCCGAACTGCGGCTTCTGCAAGCGCTTCGAGCGCGAACTGGAAAAACTGGACAACGTGACGGTGCACGTGTTCCTCTACCCCATCCTGGGGCCGGACTCCGTCACCAAGTCGGAACACATCTGGTGCGCGGCAGACAAGGGCAAAACCTTCAGCGATTGGATGGCCCGCAGCGTGTTGCCTCCCAAGGCCAGCTGCGACACCGCCGCGGTGCAACGCAACGTGGCCTTTGGCCAGCAGCACCGCATCACCGGCACACCCACCACCTTCTTTGCCGACGGCTCGCGGGTGGCTGGCGCAGTGCCGCTGGAGCGCATCGAACAAGGGCTGGCTGCTACCCGTTGACACGACCCACATGACCGCCGAAAGCTCCCAAGCCACATTGATACGCAAGCTCGGCCATGCCGGGCTGCTGCCTTTTGTGCTCCTGGCCGCCACGGTCTGGCTGGTCGATGCCGACCTGCAGCCTTGGGCGGCCATGGCCATGTCCGCCTACGCCGCCCTGATCGTGTCTTACCTCGGCGGTATCCACTGGGGACTGGCCTGGAAGCAGCCTGACGCCCCTGCCGAGCAGCAGCGTGCCCACCTCATCTGGGGCGTGGCGCCCTCCTTGCTGGCTTGGCCGGGCGTGCTGATGCCGCCCCACGCCGGCCTGGTGTGGCTGGCCCTGGCGCTGGTGCTGTGTTACCTGGTGGACAGGCGCCTCTACCCCAACGCGGGTGTGGGCGCCTGGCTCACCTTGCGCTTCCGACTGACGGCCGTGGCCACGCTGAGCTGCCTCATCGCCGCTGGCGCCCTTTGACACGCTCTGCCTCCCACATGCCCACCCCCACCGCTACGCCCATCGACGCCGGCCCACATCACCGCGTGGAGGTGCTGGACCCGCACAGCCACCGCTTTGCCGTCACCCTCACCATCGCCCACCCCAGCGCCAAGCAGCGTGTGGCGCTGCCGGTGTGGATTCCCGGCAGCTACCTGGTGCGCGAATTCGCTCAGCATCTGCTGCACATCAGCGCGACGCAGGCGGGCCGGCCTGTGCCCTTGCGCCAACTCGACAAAAACACCTGGCAGACAGCCAACCACACCGATGCCCCGCTGGTGCTGCGCGCCGAGTTCTACGCCTTCGACCCCTCGGTGCGCACAGCCTGGCTGGATGCCTCGCGCGGCTTCTTCAACCCCACCAGCCTGTGCCTGCGCGTGCTGGGCCAGGAAGACCTCGCCCACACACTGGAGCTGGCTGAAAACACCCACACCAAAGGCTGGCAGGTGGCCACCAGCCTGCCACCGCTGAAGACCAAACGCAGCGGCTTCGGCAGCTACCGCGCCAGCGGCTACGACGAACTGGCCGACAGCCCGGTGGAAATGGGCCGTTTCTGGAGCGGCAGCTTCAAGGTGCGCGGCGTGCCCCACCGCTTTGTGGTCAGCGGCGCCGGCGCCTGGTTCGACGGCGAACGCCTGCTGCGCGACACCCAGCGCATCGTCGAAACCCAGATCGCCTTCTGGCACGGCGCCAAGGACAAGCCCGCGTTCGACCGCTACGTCTTCATGCTCTACGCCACCGACGACGGCTACGGCGGCCTGGAGCACCGGCACAGCACCGCGTTGATCGCCAAGCGCGCCGACCTGCCTCGCCTCCCCGGGCCCGACAGCACAACCGGCGCCACCGAACCAGCGCTCAAGGCCACCGATGGCTACACCCAGCTGCTGGGCCTCATCAGCCACGAGTACTTTCACACCTGGAACGTCAAGCGCCTGCGGCCCGCCGAGTTCAAGCGCTACGACTACGACCGGGAAAACCACACCGAACTGCTGTGGTTCTTCGAAGGCTTCACCAGCTACTACGACGACCTGCTGTTGCGCCGTGCCGGGCTCATCACCCCGGCGGTGTACCTGCAACTGCTCACCAAAACCGCCAACCAGGTGCTGCAAACCCCCGGCCGCGCGGTGCAAAGCGTGGCCCAGGCCAGCTTCGAGGCCTGGACCAAGTACTACCGCGTGCAGGAAAACACCCCCAACGCCACGGTGAGCTACTACACCAAGGGGGCGCTGGTGGCCGCCTGCCTGGACCTCACCCTGCGCGCAGAAGGCCACAGCACCCTCGACGACGTGATGCGCGCCCTGTGGCAACGCTGCGACGGCGGTCCCATGAAAGAAGCCGACCTGCTCACCGTGCTGCGCCAGTTGGGCCGCCGCGACTTTGGCGCCGACATCGCCGCGTGGGTGCATGGCACGGCCGAGTTGCCCCTGCCCGACAAGCTGCGCGCCCTGGGTCTGCAAGCCACCGACGAGCCCGCCGCCCTGGCCCAACGCCTGGGGCTGCGCGTGACCGAAGGCAAAGACGGCATCACCATCAAAACGGTGTTGCATGGCTCGGTGGCCGCTGCGGGGGGCATGGCCGCTGGCGACGAGTGGCTGGGCATCGAACTCGCGCCCCTGAACGAAGGTGGCGACCCAGAGAGCTGGCGCGTGCACAAGCTGGACGAGGTGGCCATGTACCTCGGCCCGCGCAAGCGCCTCACTGCCCTGGTGGCGCGTGACAAACGCCTGCTGCGCCTGGCCCTCGACTGGCCCGCGCCAGCCACCAGCCTCAAGATCGCCCTGCCCACCGCCCCGGCCGAAGGCGCCCCCTGGAAAACCTGGCTGGGCTGAAACGCGCGACTCGCTATAGTTGAAGCCCCTCCCGCAACGCTTCTAACGCCCATTGGCAAGCACACATGAGCACCACCCCCGAAATGATCCTGGTCCGCACCGAAGGCCGTGTCGGCGTCATCACGCTCAACCGCCCCAAGGCCCTCAACGCCCTCAACGAACAGCTCATGAACGAGTTGGGCGCCGCGCTCAAGGCCTTTGATGCCGATCCCGAAATCGGCTGCATGGTCATCACCGGCAGCGAAAAGGCCTTCGCCGCCGGTGCCGACATCGGCGCCATGGCTACCTACACGTTTGCCGACGTCTACGTCAACGACTACATCACCCGCAACTGGGAAACCATCCGCAGCGTGCGCAAGCCGGTGATTGCCGCCGTCAGTGGCTTTGCCCTGGGCGGCGGCTGCGAGCTGGCGATGATGTGCGACTTCATCATCGCCGCCGACAACGCCAAGTTCGGTCAACCCGAAATCAAGCTGGGCATCATCCCCGGTGCCGGCGGCACCCAGCGCCTGCCACGCGCTGTGGGCAAAGCCAAAGCCATGGACCTGGCCCTCACCGGTCGCATGATGGACGCCACCGAAGCCGAACGCGCCGGACTGGTGAGCCGCGTGGTGCCGCTGGACAAGCTGATGGACGAAACCCTCGCCGCAGCCCTCACGATCTGCGGCTTTTCGCTGCCCAGCGTGATGGCCGCCAAGGAGGCCGTCAACCGCGCCTTCGAGAGCGGGCTGAGCGACGGCGTGATGTTCGAACGCCGCCTGTTCCACGCGCTGTTCGCCACCGCCGATCAAAAAGAAGGCATGGCCGCATTCGTTGAAAAACGTGCGCCGGTCTTCACGAACACCTGATTTTGTGGCTATAATTTGAGGCTTAGGCGCTTTAGCTCAGTCGGTTAGAGCGATGGAATCATAATCCACAGGTCCGCGGTTCGAGTCCGTGAAGCGCCACCAGTAAAATCAACGACTTAGCCCAGCCTAACCAGCTGGGCTTTGTTGTTTCTGGAGTCCGTGTAGCCACTGTGTAGCCACTTTCGGGAGCTCTACGTCAGTCAGAGCAGTCTGGTTTGCACGGTGGTGTGTCCAAGCAGCAACTACAGGGGCGGTGGCTGCACCGCCCAGCACTGCCACCAAGTCCGCGCGCTAAACGAGCGACTTGACCCCCAATATTTGCTTGAGAGTCGCTTCCATGTGGCAGATGTGAGAACGCAACACTTGTTGATTTCCACTCAGAACTGACCCACCTGCACAGGTAATTTCCATCCAAATCTGACCCACGTAAGAACCCTAACCTGCTGCTTTTAGTGGCAGGAGTACAGGAGTGATTGACGTGGCGACATTGAGTGTCATCAGGCGTTGGGCACTGCGAGAGCAACTGTCCCTGCGCGAGATAGCGCGGCGTACCGGGCTGTCTCGTAACACCATCAAGAAGTACCTTCGGGCCGATACGGTCGAGCCGCGCTATGCCAAGCGCGTGAGCACCAACAAGCTCGACCCGTTCGCAGATAAATTGGCAGGCTGGCTCAAGACCGAGACCGGGAAGTCGCGCAAGCAGCGGCGCACGGTCAAACAGATGTACGCCGACCTGGCCGCGCTGGGCTACGACGGCTCGTACAACCGCGTGGCCGCCTTCGCACGCGTCTGGCAAGCCAAACGGCAGGAGGCCGAGCGAACCACTGGGCGTGGCACCTTCGTGCCCCTGACCTTCGGCGCCGGTGAGGCGTTCCAGTTCGACTGGAGCGAAGACTGGGCCGTCATCGCCGGCGAACGCACCAAGCTGCAGGTGGCCCACACCAAGCTCAGCCACAGCCGAGCCTTCATTGTTCGGGCCTACCTGCTGCAGACGCACGAGATGCTGTTCGATGCCCACAACCACGCGTTCCGCGTGCTCGGTGGCATACCCAGGCGCGGCATCTACGACAACATGAAGACCGCCGTCGACAAGGTGCGTCGTGGCAAGGAACGCGACGTGAACGCGCGCTTTGGCGCCATGGTCAGCCACTTCCTGTTCGAGGCGGAGTTCTGCAACCCGGCTTCGGGCTGGGAGAAGGGCCAGGTCGAGAAGAATGTGCGCGACGCGCGCCATCGGCTCTGGCAACCCGTGCCGGCCTTTGCCACGCTGGCGGCCTTGAACGATTGGCTGGAGCAGCGTTGCAAGGCCCTGTGGCGCGAGATTGACCACGGCAAGCTGCCTGGCACCGTCGCAGACATCTGGATGCAGGAGCGGGCGCTGCTGATGCCGCTGCCGCGCCCTTTCGATGGCTTCGTGGAGCACACCAAGCGCGTCTCGCCCACGTGTCTGGTGACTTTCGAGCGCGTTCGCTACAGCGTGCCGGCCTCGTACGCCAACCGACCGGTGAGCCTGCGCGTCTATGCCGAGCGCATCGTGGTGGCCGCCGAGGGCCAACTGCTCTGCGAACACCCGCGCGTCATTGACCGCCGCCACGACAGCACAGGCCACACCGTCTACGACTGGCGCCACTACCTCGCGGTGCAGCAACGCAAGCCAGGTGCGCTGCGCAATGGCGCTCCCTTTGTCGAACTGCCAGCGGCCTTCCGGCAGTTGCAGGCCGCTCTGCTCAAGCAGCCTGGTGGCGACCGGGAGATGGTCGAGGTGTTGGCCCTGGTGCTGCAGCACGACGAGCAGGCGGTGCTGACCGCCGTCGAGCTGGCCCTGGAGGCCGGTGTGCCGACCAAGATGCACGTGCTCAATGTGCTGCACCGGCTGCTCGACAGCAAGGCCCCACCTCCACCGGTGACCGCCCCGCAGGCGCTGCGCCTGGTGCGCGAGCCACTGGCCAACGTGACCCGCTATGACGACCTGCGTGCGTCGGAGAGGAAGGTGCGCCATGCGTCATGACCCCGCCATTGCAGCCATCGTCATCATGCTGCGCGAACTCAAGATGTTTGGCATGGCGCAGGCCGTCTCCGAATTGGCCGAGCAAGGCGCACCGGCCTTCGAGGCAGCGCAGCCGATGCTCTCGCAGCTGCTCAAGGCCGAGACGGCTGAGCGCGAAGTGCGAGCCGTGGCCTACCAACTTAAGCAGGCCAAGCTACCAGCGTACCGGGACTTGGCAGGCTTTGACTTCAGCAACAGCGAGGTCAACGAAGCCCTGGTGCGTCAGCTGCACCGCTGCGAGTTCATGGACAGGGCTGAGAACGTGGTGTTGGTCGGCGGCCCGGGCACCGGCAAGACGCACTTGGCCAGCGCCATCGGGGTGCAGGCCGTCGAGCACCATCGGCGCCGGGTGCGCTTCTTCTCCACGGTCGAGCTGGTCAACATGCTCGAGCAAGAGAAGGTCTGCAACAAAAGTGGACAGATGGCACACCGCTTGGTCCACATGGACATGGTGGTGCTCGACGAGCTGGGCTATCTGCCCTTCAGTGCCTCGGGTGGCGCCTTGCTGTTTCACCTGCTCAGCAAGCTCTACGAGCGCACCAGCGTGGTCATCACGACCAACCTGAGCTTCAGCGAATGGGCCAGCGTGTTCGGCGATGCCAAGATGACCACTGCGCTCCTGGACCGTCTCACGCACCACTGGGCTGCTGCCGGTTCCGTTGACACCGACCTAAGCTTCTTGAGCTTTCTCGAACTGTACGGGACTGAGATACCCGAGCGTCGAATGCCGGCGTGTCGGGTTGTAGAAGCATTCGATGTAGTCGAACACATCTGAACGG